>NZ_JBFLVD010000018.1:0-267402 GCF_040750395.1 Scandinavium sp. UTDF21-P1B | reverse complement strand
GACAACCGGAGTTGCCGTTTTACAGTTTACCTCGAGAAGTGAATCGATTTTTACTGTAACGCTTTCGTCACTTTCTTTCAGGAATGCGATTACATTCACATTCCATCAGTTCATTAAACCATTTATTAACCGTTTAAGAACATTTCCCCCCAATCAAAAACGTTTCCTGCCATAATCTGTCTCGCCTCGTGACAGGAGTCACCGTGTTTTCCGTTAGTTTGACGAGAGTCCGGATACGCAAATCTATGAGCCTGGTCGCGGTCAAAACCCCACGAAAAACCCTACAATGTTTGGCAGTACATATTGGCTAAGGAGCAGTGACATGCGTGTTAATAGTATTACCCCGCAGGATCTCAAGGCTTATGGTATCAACGACGTCCAGGATATCGTTTACAACCCCGACTACGACACGTTATTTGAGGAAGAGCTCAATCCCAGCCTGGAAGGGTACGAGCGCGGCGTTCTGACGAATCTCGGTGCAATCGCCGTCGACACCGGTATTTTTACCGGCCGCTCGCCGAAAGATAAATACATCGTCCGTGATGACACCACTCGCGATACCGTGTGGTGGGCTGATAAAGGCAAAGGTAAGAACGACAATAAGCCGCTCTCTCCAGAAACCTGGCAGCAGCTCAAAGGACTCGTCACCCAACAGCTTTCCGGTAAGCGTCTGTTTATCATTGATGCTTACTGCGGCGCTAACGCGGACACCCGTCTGTGCGTGCGCTTTATCACCGAGGTGGCCTGGCAGGCGCACTTCGTCAAAAACATGTTCATCCGCCCGACCGACGAAGAGCTCGCGACCTTCAAGCCTGACTTCGTGGTGATGAACGGCGCGAAATGCACCAACCCGAACTGGCAGGAACAGGGTCTCAACTCCGAGAACTTTGTGGCTTTCAACCTGACCGAACGCATCCAGCTGATTGGCGGGACCTGGTACGGCGGCGAGATGAAAAAAGGCATGTTCTCGATCATGAACTACCTGCTGCCGCTGAAGGGCATTGCCTCCATGCACTGCTCGGCGAACGTCGGCGAGAAAGGCGACGTGGCGGTGTTCTTCGGCCTTTCCGGCACGGGGAAAACCACGCTGTCCACCGATCCAAAACGTCGCCTGATTGGCGATGACGAACACGGCTGGGACGACGACGGCGTCTTCAACTTTGAAGGCGGCTGCTACGCGAAGACCATTCGCCTGTCGGAAGAAGCGGAGCCAGACATCTATCACGCCATTCGTCGCGATGCGCTGCTGGAAAACGTGGGCGTGCTGGCCGACGGCACCATCGATTTTGACGATGCGTCCAAAACCGAAAACACCCGCGTTTCCTACCCGATTTACCACATCGACAACATCGTGAAGCCGGTATCGAAAGCAGGCCATGCAACGAAGGTCATCTTCCTGACTGCCGATGCGTTTGGCGTGCTGCCTCCTGTTTCACGCCTGACGGCAAACCAGACGCAGTATCACTTCCTCTCTGGCTTTACCGCCAAGCTGGCTGGCACCGAGCGCGGCGTCACCGAGCCAACCCCAACCTTCTCCGCCTGCTTCGGCGCAGCGTTCCTGTCGCTGCACCCAACGCAGTATGCCGAAGTATTGGTGAAGCGCATGCAGGATGCCGGTGCGCAGGCTTATCTGGTGAACACCGGCTGGAACGGCACCGGCAAACGTATCTCCATTAAAGATACGCGCGCTATTATCGACGCCATCCTCGACGGCACGCTGGACAACGCCGAAACCTTCACCCTGCCCATGTTCGACCTGCAAATCCCAACCGAACTGCCGGGCGTGGATACGCATATTCTGGATCCGCGTAACACCTACGGCTCGCCGGAACAGTGGCAGGAAAAAGCAGAAACGCTGGCGAAGCTGTTCGTTGAAAACTTCGAGAAGTACACCGATACGCCAGCAGGGGCGGCATTGGTGGCTGCAGGGCCTCAATAAGCAAAAAAGCCTTCCATTGCGCGGAAGGCTTTTTGTTTGTGCCCTCTCCATACCGGAGAGGGCCGGACAGCAATCAGCTCAGAAGTGAAAACGCAATCATCCCGACAATCGCGCCCACGGTCCCCAGAATGGTTTCCATCAGCGTCCAGGTTTTCAGGGTTTGCGCTTCGGTGGCGCCGGTAAATTTACCGAACAGCCAGAAGCCTGCGTCATTCACGTGGCTCACCACGATCGAACCACCGGCGATACAGATAGAGAGTGCCGCCATCTGTGCACCGCTGTAGTGCAGCTGTTCGATAACCGGCATCACCAGACCAACGGCAGTCAGACAGGCGACCGTTGCAGAGCCTTGAATAATGCGCACCGCCGCAGCCAGCACGAAGCAGGTAATCGCAATCGGCAGACCCATGCCGGTCAGCGCTTCGCCGAGAGCCGGGCCAACGCCGGAATCCACCAGCACCTGTTTAAACACGCCGCCCGCACCGATAACCAGCAGAATAATCCCCGCAGGCTGCAGAGCAGCGCCACAAATTTCCATGACACGGTCTTTCGGCATACCCTGACGCATCGCCAGGCCGTAAATTGCCACCAGACACGCCACCAGGATCGCGGTGAACGGGTGGCCGATAAACTCGAACCACTCATAGGCCGTTGACCCCTGAGCAACAAAGTGGGCAGCGATGGTTTTCAGGCCAACCAGCACCAGCGGCAGCAGGATCAGCGCCAGGCTGAAGCCGAAGCTCGGCATTTTGCCTTCGCCCAGGTGCGGCTCAGAGATATCGTCAGGAATGTGAAGTTCAACGTAGCGACTGATGAAGTTACCCCACAGCGGTCCGGCGATAATCATCCCCGGAATGGCTGCGCAGAGACCAATCAGGATCATCCAGCCGAAATCGGCGTGCATTTGTGAAGCCAGCAGCATCGGTGCAGGCCCTGGCAGCAGGAATGCCGCCGCGGCAGCGACGCCCGCAAACAGAGGAATCACCAGTTTAACCAGGTTGGTTCCGGTGTGGCGTGCCATCGAGAACGCGACGCTGATCAGCAGCACAATCGCCACTTCGAAGAACAACGGCAGCGCACAAATCAGCCCCGCAAGGCCAATGGCGTAATGCGCCCGGCTGTGGCCAAACGATTTCAGCATCTTCACGGCAATCTGATCGACGGCACCCGTCTCATGCAGAATTTTGCCGAACATCGCCCCTAAGGCGACAACAATGGCCAGGAAGCCGAGCGTGCCGCCCATTCCTTTTTGCATCGTGTCCGCGATTTTATCGAGCGGCATCCCGGAGAAAAGGCCTGCGCCAATCGACACCACCATCAAAGCCACGAAGGCGTGCATACGCGCCTTCATCACTAAAAACAGCAGGAGCAGAACGGAGCCGACCGCTGTTAACACTAACGTTAATGTCGTCACTCTTTACTGCCTTTGTTAATCAGTTCAATGGTGCTGGCGACAACGCCATCCAGCGGCTGGTCAATATCGACCACCAGAACATCCGCTTCGGTTGCGTCTGGCTCTTGCAGAGTTTCGAACTGAGTGACCAGCATCTGCGTTTTAAAGAAGTGCCCTTTACGCGCTTTGAGGCGGCTTTCGATCACGTCGAAATCACCCTTCATATAGATAAAGGAGAGGTTTGGATTGCCCTCGCGCAGAATGTCGCGATAGCTTTTCTTCAGGGCAGAACAGACGATCAGCGACACTTTGTTGGTGCGCTGCATCGCGAAAGCGGCATCGTTCAGGGCCTGCAACCACGGTTTACGATCGTCGTCGTTCAGCGGTTCACCGGAGGACATTTTGACGATATTACGACGCGGGTGGAGGAAGTCGCCGTCAAGAAACGCGGCATGCAGTCGATACGCCACTTCGCTGGCGACGGCGGATTTGCCGCTGCCAGAGACGCCCATCAGAACGTAGACATGGTGATCATGGTTAGTCGTGCTCAAAGCGTTGCTCCCACAAGTTCATTTTGTTACGGGTAACTGTTATCGGTAACATTGCCCTGCCTGACCAGTGGGGAAGCAATAACCATCCGGACGATAAACCGCGTTGTGTGATCTACTTCAAATTTGCAGGTTTAAATAGATCCACCCGGTGACAATGTGAAACCTAAATCTAACATCTTAGGCGTAACCATTTCACCCCGGATGCGGGCCAGCAGGCGCTCGGCGCCAATTCTGCCCATCCGCTCACGCGGGGTCAGGACGCTGGCGAGACGAGGCTCCATGACCTGGCCAATATCGTGACCGTGGAAACCGGCAATCGCTATGTCACCAGGAATGCTCAGCCCCAGGCGCTGGCATTCGAAGGCAGCCCCTACTGCAAGGTCATCGTTCGTACAGAAGATGCCGTCGAGCTGCGGGTACTCACGGCGCGCCTGGCGCATCAGCTCAATGCCAGAAGAGTAGGACGAGGATTGCTCCACCATCACGCTGTAAGGCGTTAAGCCCGCATCACGCATCGCCTGTTCGTAGCCCTGCTGTTTGATGATAGTACGTTCATCCAGACGCGCACCGAGATAGGCGATATGACGATGGCCGCGCGAAATAATGGTGGCGGTCATCTGGCGGGCGGCTTCAAAGTTGTCGAATCCGACGGCGATATCAATGCACGGCGACTGACTGTCCATCAGCTCCACCACCGGAATACCGGCAACTTCAATCATCTTACGGGTCCGCGCCGTGTGGGTGCGTTCTGACAGGATCAGGCCGTCGATATTCCACGAGAGCATCGATTCCAGACGCTCTTCTTCCATTTCCGGCTTATAGCCGTAGTGAGCGAGCATCGCCTGATAGCCGTAGGCATCGGTTACGCTTTCGATGCCTTTCAGCACTTCGGCAAACACCTGGTTGGTTAAGGACGGGAGAAGCACACCAATCGCACGGCTGGTGGAGTTGGAGAGAATATCGGGGGCGCGATTGGGGATGTAACCCAGTTCATCAAGGGCAATCGCAATCTTGCCACGCAGCGCGACGGAAACCTGTTCCGGGTTACGCAGAAAACGGCTGACCGTCATTTTGGTCACGCCGACGCGATCGGCCACATCCTGAAGTACGGGTCTTTTCTTTTTCATCGTCCAGAGGGTGATAAAGGGGGAGACATTTCGCCAGTTTATCATGGACGTGACGGAACCTTCCCGCGAATACGGGAAGGTTCGATGATTTATTTAATCAGGATCATACTGGCGGCAGATCGAACAGCAGAATTTCCGCTTCGCTGTCGGCGTGAACCGAAAGCGCCTGCTCGTCCCAGATAGCCAGGCCATCTGCGGCGGTAGCTTTGGTGCCATTGATAGAGACTTCACCTTTCACCACCTGGATCCACACGCGGCGGTCAGCGGCAATCTGGTGCACCGACTGCTCGTCTTTCGCCAGCGCCCAGCGGTACAGCTCCATATCCTGATACACCTTCAGCGAACCGTCGCGCGCATCCGGCGACAGCACCAGCTGTTTGCCCCGATCGGCGTCAAAGCGGCGCTGCTCGTAGCGTGGCGTGATCCCGGTTTCTTCAGGAATGATCCAGATTTGATACAGGTGCAGTTTTTCCGTTTTGCTCGGGTTGTACTCCGAGTGACGGATCCCCGTCCCGGCGCTCATGATCTGGAATTCACCGGCAGGCACCTGCTCTTTGTTGCCCATGCTGTCCTGGTGTTCAACGGCGCCTTCCAGCACGTAAGTCAGGATTTCCATGTCTTTGTGCGGATGGGTGCCGAAACCCTGCCCGGCATCAATCACGTCGTCGTTAATCACGCGAAGCGCAGAGAAGCCCATGAAGTTCGGGTCGTAATAATCAGCAAAAGAGAAAGTGTGCCAGGAGTCCAGCCAGCCGTGATTCGCATGGCCACGTTCGTTTGCTTTGCGTAAGTAGATCATGATGTCTGAGTCCTTTTTCGTTTCGATGGATACAGTGTGGACTCGAATGTGCAGGGATGATAGTGGGTGAAAATTGACTCCTCTGTTCAAAATTTATGAATAAGAGCAGAGGAGCCTTCAGCGGTTATTTGGCGAGGGTTATCGTGGCCGGACTGGCCTGTTCAAAGCCCCGTTCGAGGATCTCAAGATTGGTCAGAGCTTCAGATTCCTTGACGAAATTCGGCGCACCGTTTTTCAGCGTCTCGTACAGCGCATCGTACACGCGACCATAGTCGCCCACCTCCGGTTTAACCTCTTCACGCACCGACACACCTTCAGCATTCATGTACTCAAGCAGTCCAATGCTGTCGTCGGCGCCAAAGCCCGGTTCGCCCGGCATAATATTGGCTTTGAGGCTGGTTTCCTGCTGATCGATGCCGTATTTCACGAACGAGCCTTTGGTGCCGTGCAGGATAAATTTCGGGTAGTCGATTTTCACCAGATGGCTGGTTTTGACGATGGCCTTCAGGTCGCCATAGAACAGCTGTGCCTCAAAGGTATCGTCCGGGTTGGCTTTATTGCGCAGGCTGCGAATGTCGTACGCCACGTGGTCCGGGCGGCCAAACAGCGAGATTATCTGGTCCATCGTATGCACGCCAAGGCCGTAAAATGCGCCGTCCTGCGGCAGTCCGGGCTTCGTTTCGGCGACGGGGCGATACATGTCAAAGTGGCTTTCGATTTCAACCAGTTCGCCGAGCTTGCCGCTCTCAATCACTTTTTTCGCCGTCAGGAAACAGGAGTCAAAGCGGCGGTTTTGATACGGCGAGATCGTCAATCCTTTCGCTTTCGCCAGTGCGAACAGCTCTTTCGCTTCAGCGAGCGTCGGGGTAAACGGCTTCTCGACCAGTACGTTTTTGCCCGCTTCCAGCGCGCGTTTCGCGTAGTCGAAGTGGCTGTCGGCATGCGTACATACCACCACCAGCTTGACCTGCGGATCGTTCAGAACTTCGTCAAGGGAGCTTGTGAAGTGAATATGCTGATACTGCGGATGCTGCTCTTCCGGCTTCGCGCTGCGGCGATAGATGTGCGCCACGTGCCAGCTGTTTTTACGGTTGAGAACGTAAGGAAGGTGATAGCGGGTGGTGCTTTTTCCGAAACCAATAAATGCGCAGTGTAGGGTCATGATGTGTTCCTTCTGATACTGCTTAACGATAAAAATCGGTTTGCTGCCCGGGAAGGCTCTAGTTATAGAAACTTTGAGCGCCAATTGCAAAATCCCAGAATTTGCTCATCCCGACACTGTGTTACCATCCGGACAGAATATGTCCTGCTAAGGAAAGCGGAAAATCAGAATGCATTCACCCAATCTATTACTCAACTCCGCATTATTTTTTTGGCTAATGTCTCTTGGTTTATGGATAAGCAATATGGGTCGTTCGGCATTGCTGACGGCCCTGTTGTCCCTTTTAATGTTCGTGAGTTATTTCTTAAGGAAGGAGCTTAATACTATGTTTGGAAAAGACAAAAAAACAACAATGACAGAAAAGGTCACGCTACCGGAAGCCGCGCCAGTGCAGACCAAACCGCCTGAAAGCGTGGAAAGTACCCAGGGAAATACGGTCATTGCCAGCGATGTCTGTTTTGATGGAAACATTAGCGCGACGGGGATGATCTATATTCACGGCAAAGTCCTCGGCAATATCGAATCGAAAACCGGACTCATCAAGGTCATGCGCAACGGCTACGTTGAAGGAAATATTATCGCCAAAGAAGCCGTTATTGATGGCCGCGTGATTGGGCAATGTGATGCCGACTCCATTGATATTCACGAGAACGGGAAAATCACCGGCGCCATTCTCTATCACAACCTGTCCATCAAACGCGGTGGTCAATTTACCGGCCAGTCTGAAGTTCGGCCTGCCACCACCAGCTCAGCAAGCAATGTCATTGATATTATTACGGATAAAGAGAGTGAGTCCGTGAAGGCTGCCGAAGAAGATTTGCTGGAAGCCAGCCATTAAAAAAAAAGCCAGCACCCGGCTGGCTATAAAATAATACTGGAAGCAATGTGAGCAATGTCGTGCTTTCAGGTTCTCCGTAAGGGGTCTCCCTGAACGCATGACAATAATAATCATTATCATTCGCACTTGTCTAGCGCTTTTTCACAAAAAACAGCAGTTGACGAAAATTTGTGATTCAGAGAGGGTTAAAGGGATAGCTAACCCCAAAGGAGATGAGGAATGAGTGAGACAGTGATTCGCCACGTTGAAGCCGCCGATGCCGAAGCTTTGCAGCAGATGCATACTCATCATGATGTCTATCACTCCACGCTACAAATTCCTCATCCGTCCATGGACATGTGGCACGAACGCGTCATGCGCAAACCGAACAGGAGACAGCTGGTCGCCTGCATTGGCGATCGGGTGGTCGGCCATCTGGTGCTGGATGTGATGGAAAATCCGCGCCGCAGTCACGTAGCGACTTTTGGGATAAGCATCGCCTCTGAATTCCAGAATCGCGGCGTCGGCAGCGCGCTGATGCGCGAGATGGTGGACCTGTGCGACAACTGGCTGCGCGTCGAACGCATTGAATTAACGGTCTTTGTCGATAATCCTGGTGCGATGGGCTTATACCGGAAGTTCGGGTTCGAGGTGGAAGGTACCGGCAAAAATTATGCGCTGCGTAACGGCGAGTACGTGGATGCTTACTATATGGCACGGATGAAGTCAGTTTAAGAAATTGCCCGGTGGCGCTTCGCTTACCGGGCCTACAATTGCACGAACAGTAGGCCGGGTAAGGCAAAGCCGTCACCCGGCAAAAACTCAATACCCCGCCGTTAAATCATCTACCGAACGCGGATCCGATGCGCCATACAGCGCGCCGTCCGGGCCAACCATTATGCTCTGGGTACTGCCCATCGCCTCTTTCACCGCCACTTTCTGCCCTTTCTCCTCGAGCAGCTTCAGCGTATCCGGGCTAAAGCCCTTCTCCACCCACAGCTCGTCCGGCAGCCATTGATGATGGAAGCGCGGCGCGTTGGTGGCTTCGGCGACGTTCATACCGAAATCAATAGTATTCACCACCATTTGCAATACGGTGGTGATAATGCGGCTACCGCCCGGGCTGCCGGTGACCAGCCAGGTTTTGCCGTCCTTCACCACAATCGTCGGTGACATTGACGACAGCGGGCGCTTCTTCGGCCCGACGGCGTTGGCATCGCCGCCCACCAGCCCGTAGACGTTCGGCACACCGGGCTTCGCCGAGAAGTCGTCCATCTCGTTATTCATCAGAATGCCGGTGTTACCCGCCACAATGCCGGTGCCGAAGGTCGTATTGAGCGTGTACGTCACCGCCACCGCGTTACCGTCTTTATCCACCACCGAGAAATGCGTGGTCTGATTACTTTCATACGGGGCCAGCTTGCCCGGACGGATCTGGCTCGACGGTTTCGCCTTGTTGACGTCAATCTCCTGCGCGATGGACTTCGCATAGGCTTTGCTGGTCAGCGCCTGCCACGGTACCTTCACAAAATCCGGATCGCCGAGGTATTCCGAACGGTCAGCGTAGGCGTGCTTCTCCGCTTCGGCCATGATTTGCATTGCATCGGCGCTGCCGAAGCCGTACTTCTGCATATCGAAGTTTTCCAGAATATTGAGGATCTGCACGATATGGATCCCACCGGAGGACGGCGGCGGCATGGAGTAAACCTGGTAACCACGGTAATCACCGCTAATAGGCTCACGCTCCACGGCTTTGTAATTCGCCAGATCCTCTTTGGTCATCAGTCCGCCGTGCTTCTTCATCTCATCGGCAATCTGATCGGCAATCGTGCCTTTATAAAACGCATCCGGACCATTTTCAGCAATCAGCTCAAGGCTTTTTGCCAGATTGGCCTGCACCAGCCGGTCGCCTTTTTTCAGCGGCTCGCCATCCTTCCAGAAGATGGCTTTACTGTTTTCGTGATTCGGGATGACTTCGCTGCCGTAGGTTTTCAGATCGTCGGCCAGCGCATCGTTAACGGTAAAGCCCTCTTTCGCGAGTTTAATCGCCGGGCGCACAACCTTGTTAAGCGGCATCGTGCCGTACTCTTTCAGCGCCAGCGAGAAGCCCGCAACGGTGCCCGGCGTTCCGGAAGCAAGATGAGAGGTCAGCGATTTTTTGCTGTCCGGGTTGCCCTGATCGTCGAGGAACATATCGCGCGTGGCCTGCGCAGGCGCCATTTCACGGAAATCGATCGCCGTGGTTTTACCGTCTTTGGTACGCAGCATCATAAAGCCGCCGCCCCCAAGATTCCCGGCCTGCGGGTGCGTCACGGCCAGCGCGTAGCCCACGGCCACCGCCGCATCCACCGCGTTACCGCCCTCTTTCAGAATATCAACGCCGACCTTTGTCGCCATCGCATCCACCGACGCCACCATCCCCTTCTGAGCACGTACCGGATGGAAAACATCCTCTTCAACGCCGTAGGAAACGGCCGGTGCCGGGGTGGATTGCGTGGATGTCGGGGAGGATGATGCGGGAGGTGCCGAGACCGGCGGCGGAGTAGCCGCCGCGCTGAACGTGCTTCCTGCCAGCAGAGCTGCGATGGCTGCTCTGCGCCAAAAATGAGTTTCTGTCATTGTTCTTCTCCAGGTGAAGGGTTTTGCTCCCGCTTAAGCCTGGTTCAGAATTCCTAAAAAATCATTGCAATGGCGAAACAGAGGTAAACTTAAGAGAGCCCCGAAAGGGCAGGAGGAAAAGATGAAAACGATACTCTTTCTGGCGGCACTCGCGCCGTTTGCCGTTTTAGCACAGCCATTTAATACCACTAATAACCCGAATCAGCCCGGATATGTCATCCCCAGCCAGCAGCGGATGCAGACGCAGATGCAGTCTCAGCAAATCCAGCAAAAAGGAATGCTCAACCAGCAGTTGCAGAACCAGACTCAGCTTCAGCAGCAGCATCTGCAAACGCAGATGAACAACAATCAGCAGCGCGTGGTGAATGCGCAGCCGGGCCAGCAGGTCCTGCCGAACAACGGCGGCGGAATGCTGAGCGGTGGCAACAGCGACAAAACGCTCGGCAGTTCGCAGGAGCACATGCTGCCGCAGACGCAGAACGGCGACCTGTTAAGCACGCCGTCGAATCCACAGCCGCTGTCACGCTAGCCGTTACCTGAAATCGAAATCAGGCCCGATAACGTCAATCACATCCGTGCAAATGCAGTCCACGCCCCAGCGCAGCAGCTCAGCCGCCCGCTGGGGTCGGTTAACGGTATACACCAGAATATGCAGCCCCGCCGCCTTCAGCATTTTCACCCGCGCCTCATCCAGTAGCCTGTGATTCAGGTGAATCGAGACGCAGCCCAGCCGCGTGGTTAACGCCTGCCAGTCATCGCGCCATTCGTCGAGCAGCAGCCCCCGCGGCAGCGCTGGTACGGCAGCCTGCGCCGCTTCCAGCGCATCGATTTCAAATGATGACAGCAATGGCGGCGTCATACCTGCCCACAGCTCACGCGCCGCCAGCGCAACCACTTTGCCCGTCAGCACGCCGGTACCCGTAGTCGGCTTGATTTCAATATTCGCCATCATGCCGTACTCGCGACAGCGTTCCGCCACCTGCGACAGCAGCGGCAACGGTTCGCCTTTGAACTTGCTGCTGAACCAGCTTCCCGCATCAACGTGCAGCAGCTCTTGCCACGTCAGATCGCCCGCCACTCCCCAGCCATTGCTGGTCCGCTCCAGGTTATCGTCGTGCAACAGGAAAATCTCTCCGTCTTTCGACAGCTTGGCATCAAATTCAATCATCCTGTGGCCGTAACGCGCGCCCACGTCGATCGCTGCCAGGGTATTTTCCGGAGCCCGCTTACCGCCGCCCCGGTGGGCGGCAATGCGAGGATAAGGCCAGTTGCTCATACACGTTGTCCTGTTTCGCCATCAAACAAGTGCAGATGATTTTCCGCAAGATGCAGCCACAGCGTAGTACCTGCCTGCGGGCGCTGCTGATGCGGCAGGCGCACCACCATTTTTTGCTCACCAAAGCGCCCATGCGCGAGGTTATCTGCACCTAAAATTTCCAGCGTATCCATCACCAGCGGTACGCCACCTTCGGCCTGCGAGCTTAGCGCAATATGCTCCGGACGGATACCCAGCGTCATTTTGCGCCCGACATACCCGCGATACTGCCAGTTCAGGGGGAGCGCCATGCCGCTGTCCAGTTCGAAATGGGTGCCGGAAACGCTCACTCGTCCATCCAGCAGGTTCATCGCCGGGCTGCCGATAAAGCTCGCCACAAAGCGCGTCGCGGGCTTCTCATACACTTCAACCGGTGTACCGATTTGCTCGGCGATGCCTTTGTTCATCACCATCACGCGCTGCGCCAGCGTCATCGCTTCTACCTGATCGTGGGTCACGTACAGCGATGTGGTGTTCAGGCGGTGATGAAGCTGTTGCAGCTCAAGACGCATCTGCACGCGCAGCTTGGCATCAAGGTTGGAAAGCGGTTCATCGAACAGGAACACCGCCGGGTCGCGCACAATCGCGCGGCCCATCGCTACACGCTGGCGCTGGCCGCCGGAGAGCTCGCGCGGACGGCGTTTGAGTAGCGCGTCCAGCTCCAGAATGCGCGCCGCTTCTTTCACCCGTTCGGCGATATGCCCTTTACCCATGCCGCGAATTTTCAGGCCCCACGCCATGTTCTCTTCCACGGTCATGTGCGGATAAAGGGCGTAGTTCTGGAACACCATCGCAATGCCGCGCGCCTTCGGTTCAAGCTCGGTCACGCGCTGGCGGTCGATCCAGATATCGCCGCCGGAGACGCGCTCCAGCCCGGCAACCATACGCAGCAGCGTCGATTTTCCGCAGCCGGAAGGCCCGACCATCACGATAAACTCACCGTCAGAAACGTCCAGCGTCAGCGGCTGAATCACCTGGGTTTTACCGTTGTCCCAGCTCTTGGTTACTGCCTGTAATTTCAGTCCTGCCATCTTATTTCTCACTGTCGACCAGGCCGCGGACAAACGCGCGCTGCATGGCTAAAACGATAATAACGGGCGGGATCAGCGTCAGCAGCATCGCCGCCATCACCTGGTTCCACGCCGTGGTGCCTTCGCCGGTGGCGATCATGCCTTTGATGCCCGCCACCGCCGTGCCGAGATTGACGTCGGTGACGATAAGCAGCGGCCACAGGTACTGATTCCAGCCGTAGATAAAGGTGATCACGAACAGCGCCGCAAGGTTGGTTTTCGACAGCGGCAGCACGATGTCGCGGAAAAAGCGCATCGGCGAAGCGCCGTCAATGCGCGCAGCTTCCATCAGTTCATCCGGCAGCGTCATAAAGAACTGGCGGAACAGGAAGGTGGCGGTGGCCGACGCCATCAGCGGCAGCGTCAGTCCGGTGTAGCTGTCGAGAAGCTTGAGGCTGGCGATCACCTCCACCGTCGGGAAAATACGCACCTCAACCGGCAGCATCAGGGTGATAAAAATCATCCAGAAGAACAGGTTACGCAGCGGGAAGCGGAACCAGACGATGGCGAATGCCGACAGCATCGACACCGCGATTTTGCCCACCGTGATGGTGAGCGCCATGATGAAGCTGTTGAGCAGCATCAGCCAGAACGGCGCGCTGTTGGCCCCCACGCCCTGCAGCCAGATGGTTTTCATGTTCTCCAGCAGGTGCGAACCGGGCAGCAGCGTCATCGGCGTGGCGAAAACGGCTTTGTCATCCAGCGTTGCCGCCACAAACGCGACGTACAGCGGAAAGAGGATCACCGCGATCCCCAGAATCAACATAATGTGGCTGAACCAGGTCAGCCCGCGACGATGTTCAATCATTGGTAGCGCACCTTACTTTCCACATAGCGGAACTGAACCACCGTCAGCACAATCACCAGCCCCATCAGCACCACCGACTGCGCGGCAGAGGCCGACAGGTCGAGTCCGGCAAAGCCTTCGCGATAAATTTTGTAGATAAGCGTGGTGGTGGCCTGCACCGGGCCGCCCGCGGTGGCCGCGTCGATCACCGGGAAGGTATCGAAGAAGGCGTACACCAGATTGACCACCAGCAGGAAGAAGCTCACCGGGGCAATCAGCGGCAGGGCAATAGAGAAGAAGCGCCGAACCGGGCCCGCACCGTCAATGGCGGCGGCCTCCACCAGAGAACGGGGAATGGACTGCAGCGCAGCGAAGAAGAACAGGAAGTTGTAGCTGATCTGCTTCCATACCGAGGCGAATACCACCAGGAACATCGCCTGGCCGCTGTTCTGCGCGTGGTTCCAGCTGTAGCCCATCAGCTCCAGCCAGTGGGTAATCAGGCCGCGCCCCGGGTTAAAGAGGAAAATCCACAGTACGGCGGCGATGGCAGGCGCCACGGCATAAGGCAGCAGCATCAGCGTCTGGTAAATACGGCTGCCGCGTATCACGTAATCCACAAGCGCCGCGAAGAACAGCGACACCAGCAGGCCGCTCACCGTCACCAGGCCGCTGAACCTGATGGTGGTCCAGAAAGCATCGAGGTAATAGCCGTCGTGGAACAGGGCGATAAAGTTGTCCATGCCGACAAACTGGCTGGAAAGCCCAAACGGATCGACGCTTTGCAGCGAGTACCACAGCGCTTCGCCCGCAGGCCAGATAAAGAAGATAACGGTGATGACCAGCTGTGGCGCGACCAGCAAATACGGCAGCCAGCGCGAACGGAACACCGGACGGGATGAGGACATAGGTTTGCTCAAAATAGATGTGCCATGTTCCCCTCTCCCCGGCCCTCTCCCAAAGGGAGAGGGAGAAAGACGGCTCCGAACGAGTCTTCTCCCCCATAGGGAAAAAGAAAGCACCGAACAGATTCCCTCTCCCTCCGGGAGAGGGTTAGGGAGAGGGTGAAACTCAATTAAGACTTCGTCGACTGCTCAAAACGACGCAGCAGCTGGTTACCGCGTTCTACCGCAGAATCCAGCGCCTGCTGTGGCGTTTTCTTGCCGGTCCAGACGCTTTCCAGCTCTTCATCCACGATGGTGCGAATCTGCGGCATATTGCCCAGACGCAGGCCTTTGGTGAACGGCAACGGCGGCTTGTTTAGCATCTGACGAGTGGCGATATCCGCGCCCGGATTCTTGTAATAGAAGCCCTGCTGGCGGGTCAGGTCATACGCCGCTTTGGTGATTGGCAGATAGCCGGTTTTCTGGTGCCATTCGGCCGCAATTTCCGGCCTGGTCAGGAAATCGAGGAACTCCGCCACGCCCTTATAGGTCTCTTTGTCCTTGCCCTGCATCACCCACAGGCTCGCTCCGCCGATAATGGCGTTCTGCGGTGCGCCTTTGGCATCAGCGTCGTAAGGCATCATGCCCACGCCATAGTTGAATTTGGCGTATTGACGAATATCTGCCAGCGAGCCGGAAGAAGCGGTCGTTATGGCGCAGTCGCCGTTATAGAACTTCTCGGTGGATTCATCTTTACGCCCGAAGTAGCTGAAATCGCCCTTCTTGTTCAGTGCTTCCAGCATGGCGATATGCTTTACCTGTTCCGGCTTGTTGAATTCCAGCACCGCATTGGTGCCATCGAAGCCGTTGTTTTGGGTGGCGATCGGCAGGCCATTCCAGGCGCTGAAGTTTTCCAGCTGGATCCAACCCTGCCAGCCGCTGGCGTAGCCGCACTTCATTCCGGCTGCTTTCAGCTTCGCGGTGTACGCCGCCAGATCCTGCCAGGTTTTCGGCGGCTGCTCTGGATCTAAACCGGCCTTTTTGAAGGCGTCTTTGTTGTAGTAGAGCACCGGCGTGGAGCTGTTAAATGGCTGGCTCAGCAGGTGTCCGGTCTTAGAATCGGTGTAGTAACCGGAGACGGTCGGCACGAACTGCGACTCGTCAAACTTGATGCCCGCATCGGTAAAGACTTCGTAGACGGGCTTGATGGCTTTCGACGCCATCATGGTCGCCGTGCCAACTTCGTAAACCTGTAAAATAGCGGGGGCGTTGCCGGTGCGGAACGCAGCGATACCCGCCGCCAGGCTCTGCTCATAGTTGCCTTTGTAGACCGGCACAATTTTGTAATCAGGGTGCGCGTCGTTGAAACGCTGCGCCAGAGAATCAACTTCTTTCCCCAGTTCTCCCTCCATGGAATGCCAGAACGGAACGGTGGTGACAGCCATCGCCTGAGAGGCAAACGCCAGTCCCAGCGTGACGGCTAAAGCGGTGTGTCGTAACGATGTCATTCGGTTATCTCTCTTGTTGTGCCGGATGCGCGAAATCACGCGTTTTATGCTCGCGAGGTAACATGACATGCGCGAATGACAGAAAAATAACTGTTTGTTTACAGCTAAATGACAGCAAGGCGTCAGGGGGATGATGGTTGTGTGAAGGGGGTTGATGTACAAAAAGCCAGGTGGCGGGCTTCGCCTTACCCGGCCTGCTCGATCTGTTCCCTCGCCCCTTTGGGGATAGGGGAAAGAAAGACGGAGTGGCCTGATGCCCTCACCCCACCCCTCTCCCACAGGGAGAGGGTGCAAACATTAAAAACGGCAACCGAGGTTGCCGTTTTGCTTTTATTACCCGCCTAAATAGGCACTCCGTACCGCTTCGTTCGCCAGCAGCGCATCGCCGGTATCGGATAGCACCACGTGGCCGTTCTCCAGCACGTAGCCGCGATCGGCAAGCTTCAGCGCCTGGTTGGCGTTCTGCTCAACGAGGAAGATAGTCATCCCTTCTTTACGCAGCTGTTCGATGGTGTCAAAAATCTGCTGAATGATGATTGGCGCGAGGCCCAGCGACGGCTCGTCCAGCAGCAGCAGACGCGGCTGGCTCATCAGCGCACGACCAATCGCCAGCATCTGCTGCTCGCCGCCGGACATCGTACCCGCACGCTGAATACGGCGCTCCCACAGGCGTGGGAACAGTTCGTAGACCCACTTGATACGGTCCTGATACTGGCTGCGGTCGGCGAAGAAGCCCCCCATCGCCAGGTTCTCTTCCACGGTCATGCGCGAAAACACACGACGCCCTTCCGGCACGATCGCCACGGCTTCACGCATGATTTTTGCGGTCTGCCAGTCGGTAATATCTTTGCCATCAAAGGTCACGCGACCGCTGGTGGCGCGCGGATCGCCGCAAAGGGTGCCGAGCAGCGTCGTTTTGCCTGCGCCGTTGGCACCAATCAGGGTAACGATCTCGCCCTGATTGATATGCAGGCTGACTTCATGCAGCGCCTGAATTTTGCCGTAGTGGGCGCTGACTTTGTCAAAAGACAACATCACTTTTTCCATTTTAAGCCTCGCCCAGATAAGCACGTATTACGTCAGGGTTATTGCGGATCTCTTCCGGCGTGCCGTTCGCCAGCGGCGTGCCCTGATTCACCACGTAAATGCGATCGGAAATGCCCATCACCAGCTTCATGTCGTGTTCAATCAGCAGAATGGTGGTGTTGTGATGGCTGCGCAGCTCGGCAATCAGCTCATCCAGCTCTTTGGTTTCCTTCGGGTTCAGCCCCGCCGCCGGTTCATCCAGCATCAGAATTTCTGGCTGCGTCACCATGCAGCGCGCAATTTCCAGACGACGCTGGTCGCCGTAGGCCAGGTTGCTCGCCTGACGGTTGGCGTGCGTGAGCAGACCAATACGCTCAAGCCAGGTGGCGGCCCTGTCCAGTGCTTCGCTCTGCGCACGACGAAACGCCGGGGTTTTCAGCAGACCGGAGAACACGCCGGTTTTCAGCTGCTGATGCTGCGCCACCAGCAGGTTCTCAATTACCGTCATTTCGCGGAACAGGCGCACGTGCTGGAAGGTACGCACCACGCCCATTTGCGCAATCTGCTGGCCCGGCAGGCCTTCCAGATGCTTATCGCGCAGCATGATGCTGCCGCCCGTCGGCTTATAAAAACCGGTGAGGCAGTTAAACACCGTCGTTTTGCCCGCGCCGTTCGGGCCAATCAGTGAGACGATTTCCTGCGGGTGCAGGTCGAGGTTGACGTTATTGACCGCCAGCAGGCCGCCAAAACGCATCATCAAACCGTTAACGGATAATAATGGCTGACTCATGCCTGCTCTCCTTTGGTCTGCCCGTTTTTCAGTTTCAGCTGTGGACGGGTCATCGGCAGCAAGCCTTGTGGACGCCAGATCATCATCAGAACCATCAAACCACCCAGCATTAACATGCTGTATTCGTTGAAATCACGCATCAGCTCGCGCGACACCACCAGCAAAACGGCTGCCAGAATCACCGCGAACTGCGAGCCCATCCCGCCAAGCACCACAATCGCCAGCACAAACGCCGATTCGGCAAAAGTGAACGACTCGGGGCTGACGAAGCCCTGGCGGGCGGCGAACAGCGTTCCCGCAAATCCGGCAAACGCGGCGCTGATGGTGAACGCCGTCAGCTTGATGCGCGTCGGACTTAAACCCAGCGAGCGGCAGGCAATTTCATCTTCACGCAGTGCTTCCCAGGCGCGGCCCAACGGCATGCGCAGCAGGCGATTGATCACGAACAGCGTCAGCACCACCAGCAGCAGCGCCACCAGGTAGAGGAAAATCACGCGGTCGTTCGGGTCATACTTTACGTGGAAGAAATTGCTGAAGGTATCCCAACCGCCTTCACGCGCGGTACGGCTGAACTCGAGGCCAAACAGCGTCGGTTTCGGAATCTGGCTGATGCCGTTCGGGCCACCGGTCACTTCGGTGTTGTTCAGCAGCAAAATACGCACGATTTCACCGAAACCGAGGGTCACGATCGCCAGATAGTCACCGCGCAGACGCAGCACCGGGAAGCCAAGCAGGAAACCTGCCGCAGCCGATACCAGGCCCGCCAGCGGCAGACAGGTCCAGAAGCCCAGCCCGTAATAGTGATTCAGCAGCGCAAAGGTGTACGCACCGATGGCGTAGAAACCACCGTAGCCGAGCACCAGCAGGCCAGACAGACCGACAACGACGTTCAGGCCGAGGCCAAGAATGATGTAGATCATCGTCAGGGTGGCGATGTCTACCGTCCCGCGGGATACCATAAACGGCCAGGCTACGGCAATCACCAGCAGCGCAATCAGGAACAGCTTCTGCTTAACGGTGGAACCGTCAATCGCCGGCAGGACAAACTTCGGCCCGGAAACGCTTTTCAGGCTCTTCTGGAAAATCGGGCGCAGCAGCTGGAAGAAGAAGACCACGGCGGTGCCAATAAAAATCCACTGCCAGCGGATATCGGCGGCGGTATCGACCACCAACTTTGTGCCGCTCAGCTCCAGCTGAACGCCCATAAAGACGCCCGCCAGCACGAAGAACATGGCGGCCGAGAGCAGCGCCATCGCAAAATGCATCGGTTTCATACTTTCTCTACCTCCGGACGACCCAGGATCCCGGTCGGCATCACCAGCAGCACCACGATCAGCAGCGCGAACGACACCACGTCTTTGTATTCGGTACTCAGGTAAGCGGAGGACAGCGCTTCGGCGACGCCCAGAATCAGGCCGCCAATCATCGCACCAGGAATGCTGCCGATACCGCCAAGAACCGCGGCGGTGAAGGCTTTCATCCCGGCCATAAAGCCGATGTACGGATTAATCACGCCATAGAACTGACCGAGCAGCACGCCCGCGACCGCCGCCATTGCCGCACCGATAACAAACGTCAGGGCGATAACGCGGTCGGTGTTGATGCCGAGCAGGCTCGCCATTTTCAGATCTTCAGCACAGGCGCGGCACGCGCGGCCCATGCGGGAGTAGCGGATAAACAGCGTCAGCGCCAGCATCGCCACGAAGGTGACAATCCAGATAACCAGCTGCATGGTGGTAATAGAAGCCGAGAAGTTATCGCTCGCGCCCACAATCCACTGGCCGTTGAAGAGGCTCGGCAGTGCGATGTCGCGCGAACCTTCCGTCAGGCTGACGTAGTTTTGCAGGAAGATGGACATCCCGATGGCGGAGATCAGAGCAATCAGGCGCTTGGAGCTGCGCACCGGGCGATAGGCTACCCGTTCGATGCTCCAGCCGTAGGCGCTGGCGATGACAATCGCGCCCACGAACCCGGCGCCGACCAGCAGCCAGCTGGTGTCGATGCCCATCATCATTAAGGCGGCGATGATCATGAACGACACGTAGCTGCCAATCATATACACCTCGCCATGGGCGAAGTTGATCATCCCGATAATGCCGTAAACCATGGTGTAGCCAATGGCAATCAGCGCGTAGGTGCTGCCCAGCGTGACGCCGTTGAACATCTGCTGGAGAAAATAAAGAAACTGCTCTGACATAAGGTAACCTTTTCATATCCACCCGGCAGGTAATCGGGCGGAGGGATTAGCCGTTATTCTTCAAGCCACAGATGCGTTGGCTGCGTGAGCTCACCCCAGTCACTTACTGTGGTAAGCTCCTGAGGACTCACTCTCTTGCCGCCTTTCTGCGACTCGAATTATTTAGGCTAAACTCGTCTTCTTCTTATTTAGCCACGGTGGACGAACCGTCCGCGTTCCACTGGAAGACACCAAACTCAAATCCCTTCAGATCGCCTTTCTCATCCCAGTTCAGCGGCCCAATCACGGTTTTTGCTCCGTGTTCTTTCAAATCTTTGATCAGCGCCAGTGGATCCTGGCTGCCGGTGCGGTCCATAGCGGTCGCCAGAGACTGCACGGCGGCATAGGTGATCCACACGTACGGGCCGCTCGGATCTTTCTTCTCGGCTTTCAGCGCATCGACGATGCCTTTGTTTGCCGGATCCTGGTCATAGCGTTTCGGCATTGTCACCAGCATGCCTTCACCCGCTGCGCCCGCGATGTTGGAGAGTGACGCATTACCCACGCCTTCCGGACCCATAAACTGGGTTTTCAGGCCAACGGAACGAGCCTGACGCAGGATCTGCCCCATTTCCGGGTAGTAGCCGCCGTAGTAAACGAAGTCGATATTTTCTTTTTGCAGACGCGCCACCAGCGCGGAGAAGTCTTTCTCCCCGGCGGTAATGCCGTCGAAGAACACCACGTTGGCGCCTGCTTTCTTCAGGTTGTCCTGAACGGAGCGCGCCAGGCCTTCGCCGTACTGCTGTTTGTCGTGGATGATAGCGATGCGCTGTGGCTTCACTTTATCCAGGATGTATTTCGCAGCAGTCGGCCCCTGGGAGGAGTCGAGGCCCGCGGTACGCATGATGTACTGGTAGCCGCGCTGGGTCAGCTCTGGATTGGTTGCGCCCGGCGTGATCATCAGAATGCCTTCATCTTCGTAGATGTCAGAAGCAGGCTGCGTTGAGGAAGAGCAGAGGTGGCCGATCACGTATTTAATGCCGTTATTAACCACTTTGTTGGCAACCGCCACGGCCTGTTTTGGATCGCAGGCGTCGTCATATTCCACGGCAACCAGCTTGTCGCCTTTGATCCCACCTTTGGCGTTGATGTCCTTGATCGCCTGGCGCGCGCCGTTGAATTCCATGTCGCCCCACTGTGCGACCGGGCCGGACATCGCGCCAATCACCGCAACCTTAATGTCTTTTGCGAAAGCAGACTGCGTCATTGCCAACGCAACCATTCCCGCAATCAATGTTTTTGCATTCCGTTTCATTATTCAGTCCCCACTCGTGATGTAATTTGTATAAATTTTGTATTTTTCTGGTTAAAAAGCATTCTGTACTTTTATCGCACTTCGCTATTTTTGCCAGTCTCTTTAATGGTTTAGCGATGCTTTTTGCCATCAATCTGACTAAAATCTCTATTTTTCAGTCGATTAAGCAAAGATAATATTCTGTATTTTGTCGGAGATAAACAAAAATAAGCGCGGTTTTCAGCATAAAATAAGGGTACAAAGAGCCGAATAAATCACTACCTTTCAGGGTAAAATCCTGCCTGTTTTTCGATCCCTGATGCATTGCTCTGCTACCGTTTGGCGATGAAAACGAATCCCCTGTCATTCAGCATGAAAATAGAAATCGGTTGATCGAGAAATTCGATAAACTCAGGGCAAAATATTTTTAAGGATGGCTTCACATGAAACTGACGATCATCAGACTGACGGCACTCAGCGAACAGGACATTATCGATCTGGGTAAGATCTGGCCGGAGTACACCGCCGCGTCTTTGCAGATGGATGAGGAACACCGGATCTACGCCGCACGCTTTAACGAAAGGCTGCTGGGCGCGGTACGCGTCACGATGAAAGAAAATCAGGGCGCACTGGATTCCCTGCGCATTCGGGATATTACGCGCCGCCGTGGCGTTGGGCAGTATCTGATAGAAGAAGTGCTCCGGACAAACCCTGACATCAGCAGCTGGTGGATGGCGGACGTCGGCGTTGAAGACCGCAACGCGATGGCGGCTTTTATGCAGGCGATCGGCTTTACGGCCCGGGGAAATGGATGGGAAAAGCGGTAAAAAATGCCGGATGGCGCTGACGCTTATCCGGCCTACATGTCCAGGGGGAATACCTAATCAGCTCCGCCCGGTTCCCTCTCCCTGCGGGAGAGGGGTTCTGAGTTGTCTGATGCCCTTACCCCGACCCTCTCCCAGAGGGAGAGGGTGCAAACACTAAAACGGCAACCAGAGGTTGCCGTTTGCTGTTTATTTCGCGTCGGTCGCGGTGCCGTTGGCATGCCAGGTAAACACGCCGAACTCAAAACCCTTCAGGTCGCCTTTCTTATCCCAGGTCAGCGGCCCCATGACGGTGTCGACTTTATTCGCCTTCAGCCACTCGGCGATTTTCGCCGGATCGTCGCTCTGGTTCAGACCGGCAGACAGTGACTGCAGCGCCGCATAGGTGGTCCATACGAACGCACCGCTTGGATCCTGTTTCTTCGCCTTAATCGCATCCACAACAGGTTTGTTCGCCGGAACCTGATCGTAGTTCTTCGGCTTGGTCACCAGCAGACCTTCGGCAGAATCACCCGCGATGTTAGACAACGATACGTTCGCCACGCCTTCCGGGCCCATGAACTGGGTTTTCAGGCCTGCTGCACGAGACTGGCGCAGGATCTGACCCATTTCCGGGTGATAACCACCGTAGTAAACGAAATCGATGTTCTCTTTTTTCAGGCGCGCCACCAGCGTGGAGAAATCTTTCTCACCCGCGGTGATACCGTCAAAGAACACCACGTTGGCTTTGCCCTTCAGCGCATCCTGAACGGAGCGGGCCAGGCCTTCGCCGTACTGCTGTTTGTCATGAATAATCGCGATGCGCTTCGGCTTCACAGTATTCAGAATGTATTTCGCGGCGGTTGGGCCCTGGTCGGAGTCCAGACCGGTGGTGCGCAGGATCAGGTTGTAGCCGCGGGCGGTCAGCTCTGGCGCCGTCGCCGCCGGGGTGATCATCAGAATGCCTTCGTCTTCGTAGATGTCAGACGCAGGCTGGGTGGAAGAGGAGCACAGGTGGCCGATCACGTATTTGATACCGTCGTTAACCACTTTGTTGGCTACCGCTACCGCCTGTTTCGGGTCGCAGGCATCGTCATATTTTACGATCTGGATTTTTTCGCCTTTGATGCCACCCTTAGCATTAATATCGGCGACGGCCTGTTCAGCCCCGGTGAATTCCTGATCGCCATACTGCGCTACCGGACCGGACATTGCGCCGACAACGGCCACTTTAATGTCGGCCTGTGCCATTGAGCTGAACGCCAGCGCAATACATCCTGCCAGTAATGCTTTACCCTTCATTTTCATCCTGAGATTCCCCATTGTTATGGTGAGTGCTTTTGTTGTGATGTTGTTATATAGCGCTTTATGTCAGTTTTCGGTCTGCTGTGCGCGCCATGGCAGCATACTCTGCTAAAAACATACCCGATTTTTTTGCTTTTGGAACCAGAAATTTGAGGGCTATGTAACAGATTCGTGACAAAAAAAAGGCGCTCCGAAGAGCGCCGAGCCATTAGCGGCTGAGGGAGTGTCGAATAATCTCCAGCGCCTTACGGAACTGGGCTTCAGGGATGGTCAGAGGGTAAAGGAAGCGGATAACGTTGCCGTAGACGCCACAGCTCAGCAGCAGCAGGCCTTCTTTCAGCGCTTTCTCCTGCACCTGTTTGGTAAACTCCGGCGACGGCGCGCCGGTCTGCGGATCGTTAAACTCCACCGCCACCATCGAGCCCTGAGCGCGTACGTCAACGATATAAGGGCAATCAGCTTTAGCGTTGTTCAGCACTTCCACCAGGTGGTGACCCAGTTCGGATGCGCGGGAACAGAGTTTTTCTTCGTCAATGATGTCGAGCACCGCGTGCGCAGAAGCGACCGCCAGCGGGTTCCCCGCGTAGGTGCCACCCAGGCCACCCGGGGCTGGCGCATCCATCACTTCCGCACGGCCCGCGACGGCAGAAAGCGGCATTCCGCCCGCCAGGCTTTTCGCCATGGTCATCAGGTCTGGCTTCACATCGTAATGCTCCATCGCAAACAGCTTGCCGGTACGGGCAAAACCGGTCTGCACTTCGTCAGCAATCAGCAGAATGCCGTGGGTATCGCACAGCTTACGCAGGCCCTGCATGAAATCGGCAGGTGCGACGTTGAAGCCGCCTTCACCCTGTACGGGCTCGAGAATAATGGCCGCAACCTGATCCGGTGCGATGTCCGCTTTAAAGATACGATCCAGGCTTTTCAGCGCGTCTTCCGTGGTCACGCCATGGGCCGCATTCGGATACTGGCCGTGATACACAGAACCCGGGAAAGGACCAAAGCCGATTTTGTACGGCGCCACTTTGCCGGTCAGCGCCATCGTCATAAAGGTACGACCGTGGAAGCCGCCGCCGAAGGTGATGAGACCCGGGCGTTTGGTGTATGCGCGGGCAATCTTCACCGCGTTTTCAACGGCTTCCGCACCCGTTGAGAAGAATGCTGTTTTCGCCGGGCCGTTCACTGGCACACGAGCGTTAATGCGCTCGGCCAGCGAAACGTAGCTTTCGTAAGGGACAATCTGGTAGGCCGTGTGGGTAAACGCCTGAAGCTGCTTTTCAATCGCGGCGACGATTTTTGGATGGCGATGACCGGTGTTCAGCACCGCGATCCCGGCCGCGAAATCAATCACTTCGTTGCCTTCCACATCCCACAGCGTGGCGTTTTCCGCTTTCTCGGCATAGAAGCCACACATGACGCCAATACCACGCGGTGTCGCCTGTAAACGGCGCTGATTCAGTTCATTGTTTTTCATCGACCTTACCCCATCACAGATTCGTTTGTGTTAACAACTTTGAAACATGCAATAGTTTTACTGCCTGAGCGGTCCTATAATCGAGTACCAGTTTTGAATAATTGAGGGATCCAATTGCGCTCTTTAGTGTGCGATCTCCTGCAGCTGCGTCTGGATGAACAACCCGACGATAAATTGCACAAGAAGTTGTATAACGCCGTGCGCCTGTCAATCCTGGACGGCAGCCTGCCGCCGCAAAGTCGACTGCCGCCATCGCGCGATCTCGCCAGCCAGCTGCGGATGTCTCGCAACACGGTGCTGACGGTGTATGAGCAGCTGCTGGCGGAAGGCTACATTGTTTCACGCTCCGGCAGCGGCACCTTTGTGGCGAAAACCGTGCCGGATGCCCTGCTTTTCGCCACCGGCATGCATGAAGAGCACCGCAGCGCCCCGGCCAGCGCCAGCTTCTCTGAACGGGGTCAGGCGCTTCTGGCGCACAGCAGCGCCAGCCCTCGCCAGTGGGGCGCATTTTTGCCGGGCGTGCCGGACGTCAACGAGTTTCCCCACGCGCTGCTGCGCAAAATCCACACCCGCGTCAGCCGTAAACCTCAGGCGATGCAGCTCTCCTATAGCCCTTCCGGCGGAAGCCTGGCACTGCAACAGGCGCTGATGGAGTACCTTCGCGTAGCCCGCTCGGTGCGATGCAGCCCGGATCAAATCCTCATCACCGAAGGGATCCATCAGGCCATCGACCTGGTCTCACGGATGCTGTGCAACCCCGGCGACAGCGCCTGGATTGAAGAACCCGCCTACTGGGGAATTCGCAACGTATTGCAGATGAACGGTGTGAATTTGCGGGCGATCGATGTCGATCTCAGCGGCATGAATCCGCCCGAGCCCGGCGACAACCCGCCGCGCCTGATGTTCGTCACGCCGTCGCACCAGTACCCGCTCGGCTGCGTGATGAGCCTCGAGCGTCGCCAGCGCCTGCTGGCCCTCGCCCGCCAGACAGGCAGCTGGATTGTGGAAGACGATTACGACAGTGAGTTTCGCTTCTCCGGCCAGCCGATTCCGGCGTTGCAGGGGCTGGTGGAAGATGCGCCGGTGATTTACATCGGCACCTTCAGCAAAACGATGTGGCCAGGCATGCGCCTGGGATACGTCGTTCTCCCGCGTCCGCTGGCGCAGGCATTGCGCACCGCCCATGCCGAGCTCTATCGCAGCGGGAGGTTGCTCGATCAGGAGGCGCTGGCGCTGTTTATCCGCGAAGGGCATTACACCGCGCACATTCGCCGCATGCGGTTGCTCTACGCCCGGCGGCGTCAGCGGCTGGCGGGGCTCATCACGGATTATCTCGGCAAGGAAGCGCTCAGCGAATTTAATGATAACGCCGGGCTACATCTGGTGCTGAAGCTCGCCGTTGACTGTGACGACGTGGCGCTGGCAAAAAAGGCAAACGAAAAAGGCGTGCTCGTGAGGCCTCTGTCGCGCTATTACCTGAACGCGGCCACCCAGCGCGGGCTGTTGATGGGCTTTGCAGCAATGCGTGAAGAGGAGATGGAAGGCGCATTCAAAGTGCTGATGGCATGTATAAAAGACGAAAGCCCGACGGAATAAATGGTCGGGCTTTCCTTTACGTGTCGGGCGGCGATGCCTTACCCAACCTACAGTTCGGCAGGGCGTTAACTCTCTTTAGTGCTACCGGACGCTCGCATCACCGGTACAGGCAGCCACGCACGAATCAACAATCCGCCGCGCTTGCTGGTATCAATCTCCAGCAGGCCGTTATGGTTGTCGATAATGCGCTGCACAATGGCCAGCCCCAGCCCGGTGCCGCTGGTGCTGCGCGCGCTGTCGCCGCGGACAAACGGCTGGAACAGGTGCTTGCGCTGCTCCGGCTTGATGCCAGGGCCGTCATCCTCCACCTGGAACCACACGCGGTTGTGTTCGCTGCCACTGCTGACCTTGATCCAGCCGTTGCCGTAGCGGGCGGCGTTGACCACCATGTTGGCAAGCGCACGTTTAATCGAAAGCGGGTGCATCCGCACAGGAATTTCCCCTGGCTGCATATCCGTTTCGATTTCACGCTCGTAGCCACTTTCCGCCGCCACCACTTCGCCGAGCACCGCATTGAGGTCCGCCAGCTCCATCGGCATCTCCTGCCCGGTGCGCAGGTAGTCGATAAACTGCTCGATGATGGCGTTGCACTCTTCGATATCCTTGTTGATGGACTCGGCGAGATAACCATCTTCCTCGCCCATCATCTCGGTAGCGAGGCGAATACGCGTCAGCGGCGTACGCAGATCGTGGCTCACCCCCGCCATCAGCAGCGTGCGGTCATCGGCAAGCTGCTTCACGCCCGCCGCCATATGGTTGAAGGCCCTGGTCACTGAACGCACTTCCGACGCGCCGTATTCGCGCAGCGGCGGCGGAATAATCCCTTTGCCCACCTGTAAAGCGGCATGTTCGAGGTCGACAAGGGGTCGGTTCTGAATACGAATAAACAGCCACGCCCCCCCGATAGCCAGCAGCATAATCGCCAGGGTGTAGCGGAACAGCGGCGAGAAGTCGCCCTGATGGATTTCAGTCAGCGGCACGCGCACCCAGATATTGGGTGACAGCCAGGTTTTCAGCCAGACGACCGGCGAGCTTTTGTTGACCTCAACGCGCACTTCCGTCGGGCCGCCCAGCTGCTGTGCCATCTGCTGACTTAAGAATTCGTAATGCTGCGCCCAGCGCAGCCCGGCATCTTCTGCCGCTTCATCGGAATAAAGCGAAATGCCAAGCTCGCGGTAAATCTCACGCCGAAACGCCGGTGGCACCACCAGCTGAGTGCCGTCTTCAAGCTGCAGTTTATCGGTCATCAGCATACGGACTTCGTACGCCAGCACCTTATTAAACTGCTGAAGACTCGGCAAAATCGCAAAGTTCAGCACCACAAGATACGTCGTCACCAGGCTGACGAACAGCAAGGTGACGATTAAGAGCAGCGTGCGGGCAAACGAACTTCGGGGCGAGAAGCGCATTCGCCTCATGCTTTAGAGCCGTCCGGCACGAAGACGTAGCCCAGACCCCACACGGTCTGAATGTAGCGAGGGTGCGCCGGATCTTCTTCCACCATGCGACGCAGGCGGGAAATCTGCACGTCGATGGAGCGTTCCATTGCGGAATACTCACGACCACGCGCCAGGTTCATCAGCTTATCGCGAGAGAGCGGCTCACGCGGATGGCTGACCAGCGCTTTCAGCACGGCGAATTCACCGCTGGTGAGCGGCATTGGCTCATCTTCGCGGAACATTTCACGGGTGCCAAGGTTCAGCTTAAACTTACCGAAAGCGATCACCGCTTCTTCCTGAGAAGGCGCGCCCGGCAGTTCATTCGCCTGACGACGCAGCACCGCGCGGATACGGGCCAGCAGCTCACGCGGGTTGAAAGGTTTTGGAATGTAGTCGTCGGCGCCGATCTCCAGGCCCACGATACGATCAACTTCTTCACCCTTCGCCGTTACCATGATGATCGGCATTGGGTTGCTCTGGCTGCGAAGGCGGCGGCAGATCGAAAGACCATCTTCGCCAGGCAGCATGAGATCCAGCACCATCAGGTGGAAGGATTCACGGGTCAGCAGGCGGTCCATTTGTTCGGCGTTAGCGACGCTGCGAACCTGGAAGCCTTGCTCGGTCAGATAACGCTCGAGCAGCGCACGCAGGCGCATGTCGTCATCCACAACAAGAATCTTATAATTCTCTTGCATTGTTTTTACTCCCAGAAGGTTCGTAACAATATGAGTGCGTATTCTCAAAAAAGCCCGGGCCAGGCTCCAGTGAAATCTGGTATAAATTCTAGCCGAAATTGTTACAAAGCATATTTAACAGCAGCTTATCTGTACATTTCATCACAGAATACGCTTTTTTAACCCCCTGTGATGTTCTGTGAGGCAAAATGTGCGCAAGCTCAGGTAGTCACAAGGTAGCATCACAATGAAAACGCCGCTAATCACCCGTGAAGGGTACGAGAAGTTAAAGAAAGAGCTGGATTATCTCTGGCGCGAAGAACGTCCTGAAGTCACCAAAAAAGTCACCTGGGCGGCAAGCCTCGGCGATCGCAGCGAAAATGCTGATTATCAGTACAACAAAAAACGCCTGCGCGAGATCGACCGTCGGGTTCGTTACCTGACCAAGTGCCTGGAAAATTTGAAAATTGTCGATTATTCGCCGCAGCAGGAAGGCAAGGTGTTCTTTGGTGCCTGGGTCGAAATTGAAAACGACGACGGCGATACCAAGCGCTTTCGCATCGTTGGCTATGACGAGATCTTTGGCCGCAAAGATTACATCTCTATCGACTCGCCGATGGCCCGCGCGCTGCTGAAAAAAGAGGTCGGCGACCTGGCGCTGGTACAGACGCCCGGCGGGGAAGCAACCTGGTACGTCAACGAGATCGAGTACGTCAAATAACTCGCCCGGAACACTCTGATTACGGGTTGAGGGATGGCATTTTCGCCCCTCAATCCGTATAACTATCCCCTGTTTTTACTCCACCAGATGAATATTGCCATGATGAAAGATTCGCTCTGCCGCATTATTGCGGGTGAACTTCAGGCCAGAAACGAACAGGTAGAAGCTGCCGTTCGCCTGCTTGATGAAGGGAACACCGTGCCGTTTATTGCACGCTATCGTAAGGAAGTCACCGGCGGTCTTGATGACACGCAGCTGCGTAACCTGGAAACCCGTCTGGGCTACCTGCGCGAGCTGGAAGAGCGTCGCCAGTCGATTCTGAAGTCGATTGATGAGCAGGGCAAACTGACCGACGACCTGGCTAAAGCCATCAACGGCACGCTCAGCAAAACCGAGCTCGAAGACCTTTATCTGCCCTACAAACCTAAACGCCGCACCCGCGGGCAGATTGCGATTGAAGCAGGCCTGGAGCCGCTGGCCGATCTGCTGTGGAACGAGCCGTCGCATTCGCCGGAAGACGAAGCCGCGAAGTTTATCAATGCCGACAACGGCGTTGCCGATACCAAAGCCGCCCTCGACGGCGCGCGCTACATCCTGATGGAACGCTTCGCGGAAGACGCACAGCTGCTGGCAAAAGTGCGTGATTACCTGTGGAAGAACGCCCATCTCGTCGCGACCGTGGTCAGCGGCAAAGAGGAGGAAGGTGCGAAATTCCGCGACTACTTTGACCACCACGAGCCGATTGCCACCGCCCCTTCCCACCGCGCGCTGGCGATGTTCCGTGGCCGCAACGAAGGCATCCTGCAACTGGCGCTGAATGCCGATCCGCAGTTCGATGAACCACCAAAAGAGAGCCACTGCGAACAAATTATTGCTGACCATCTCGGCCTGCGCCTGAACAATGCCCCGGCGGACAGCTGGCGCAAAGGCGTGGTGAGCTGGACATGGCGTATCAAAGTGCTGATGCACCTTGAAACCGAACTGATGGGCACCGTGCGCGAACGCGCAGAAGATGAAGCGATTAACGTTTTTGCCCGTAACCTGCACGACCTGCTGATGGCGGCACCTGCTGGCCTTCGCGCTACCATGGGACTGGATCCCGGCCTGCGTACCGGCGTGAAAGTCGCCGTTGTAGACGGCACCGGCAAGCTGGTTGCCACCGACACCATTTACCCGCACACCGGCCAGGCCGCAAAAGCCGCGGTTGCTGTGGCAGCGCTATGTGAAAAACATAACGTCGAACTGGTGGCAATTGGTAACGGCACCGCGTCACGTGAAACCGAGCGTTTCTACCTCGACGTGCAGAAGCAGTTCCCGAAAGTGACCGCGCAGAAAGTGATCGTTAGCGAAGCGGGCGCTTCGGTTTACTCCGCTTCTGAACTGGCAGCACTGGAGTTCCCGGACCTGGACGTTTCCATCCGTGGTGCAGTGTCCATTGCCCGTCGCTTGCAGGATCCGTTGGCCGAACTCGTTAAGATCGATCCGAAATCCATCGGCGTGGGCCAGTATCAGCACGACGTCAGCCAGTCACAGCTGGCGCGCAAGCTGGATGCGGTAGTAGAAGACTGCGTGAACGCCGTTGGCGTGGATCTGAACACCGCTTCCGTGCCGCTGCTGACCCGCGTGGCGGGCCTGACGCGCATGATGGCGCAGAACATCGTGGCCTGGCGTGATGAAAACGGTCAGTTCCAGAACCGCCAGCAGCTGCTGAAGGTGAGCCGCCTCGGGCCGAAAGCCTTTGAGCAGTGCGCGGGCTTCCTGCGCATCAACCACGGCGACAACCCGCTCGATGCCTCAACCGTTCACCCGGAAGCCTATCCGGTAGTGGAACGCATTCTCGCCGCCACGCATCAGGCGCTGAAGGATCTGATGGGTAACAGCAGCGAACTGCGCAACGTGAAAGCCGTCGATTTTACCGACGAGCGTTTCGGCCTGCCGACGGTCACCGACATCATCAAAGAGCTGGAGAAGCCAGGCCGTGACCCGCGTCCTGAGTTCAAAACGGCGAAGTTTGCCGACGGCGTGGAAACGATGAACGATCTGCTGCCGGGCATGGTGCTCGAAGGTGCGGTCACCAACGTGACTAACTTTGGCGCCTTTGTGGACATCGGCGTGCATCAGGACGGCCTTGTTCATATTTCGTCACTGGCCGACAAATTCGTTGAAGACCCGCACACCGTCGTGAAAGCGGGCGACATCGTGAAGGTCAAAGTGCTGGAGGTCGATCTGCAGCGTAAGCGCATCGCGCTGACCATGCGTCTTGATGAGCAACCGGGCGATACCAACGCTCGCCGCGGTAATGGCGGCAGCAATCGTGAACAAAACGGCCGTCCGGCAGCGAAAGCAGCGAAGCCTCGCGGGCGTGACGCGCAGCCTGCCGGCAACAGCGCGATGATGGACGCTCTCGCGGCGGCAATGAAGAAAAAATAAGCCTGATATTATCTGGCCCTCTTATTTCAGAGGGCCTTTTTATTTCAACTCAGGAACACCCTAATTTTTTACCCTTTGGTGAATTATCAAAGCATTTATTTTCACTTTGGTAACAATTCTGCATTTTGCAAAACACTTTCCGCCGCAATAAATATTGAGCCATGTCAACACCGGATGAATTATTCACGTCCTGAACATCTGTTGACATTTTATTGATTGAAGGTGGAAACCATTCTCATTATCATCGTCACTGTAGATATTTTATCCTTTTCCTGTTCGCATCATCGTTGGTTTTACGCGCTGCCCCCGCACGCGTGAATGAATTTTTCGGTTAACGACACAAGCAGGCTTTATGCAATTCACTCCAGACAGCACGTGGAAGATCACCGGGTTTTCGCGCGATATCAGCCCGGCCTATCGGCAGAAACTCCTTTCGCTCGGCATGCTGCCGGGTTCGTCCTTTCATGTCGTACGCGTCGCCCCGCTCGGCGATCCGGTTCATATTGAAACGCGTCGCGTCAGCCTCGTATTACGTAAGAAAGACCTTGCGTTAATTGAAATTGAAACGCTGCCCCGTTAATTCCTGCCAGACACCGAGAGTCCTGAAAAATGAAGAAATTAACCATCGGATTAATTGGCAACCCGAATTCCGGGAAGACCACCTTATTTAATCAGCTGACCGGCGCACGCCAGCGTGTAGGTAACTGGGCAGGCGTAACGGTCGAGCGTAAAGAAGGCCAGTTTACCACCACCGATAATCAGGTGACGCTGGTCGACCTGCCGGGAACTTATTCTCTCACGACAATTTCCTCACAAACTTCGCTCGATGAACAGATTGCCTGCCACTATATTCTGAGTGGCGATGCCGACCTGCTGATTAACGTGGTCGACGCCTCCAACCTGGAGCGTAACCTCTACCTGACGCTGCAGCTGCTGGAGCTCGGCATTCCGTGCGTCGTCGCGCTGAACATGCTCGATATTGCTGAAAAGCAGCAAATCCGCATTGAGGTGGACGCGCTGGCAAAACGTCTGGGCTGCCCGGTTATTCCGCTGGTGTCCACGCGCGGACGCGGTATCGAGGCGCTGAAAATGGCGATTGACCGCCACCAGCGCAATGACGATGTAGAACTGGTTCAGTACGCGCAGCCTTTGCTGCGTGAATCCGCTGAACTGGCCGAAATGATGCCTCAGGCCATGCCGTCCAGGCAGCGCCACTGGCTGGGCCTGCAAATGCTGGAAGGCGATATCTACAGCCTGGCCTACGCCGGCGGCGCCGCGCAGCAGCAGCTTGCCGAAGCGATACAGCGCCTGAATACGGAAATGGACGACCCGGCATTGCACATTGCAGACGCCCGCTATCAGTCCATCGCTGCGGTGTGCGACGTGGTGAGCAACACGCTAACCGCCGAACCAAGCCGTTTCACCACCGCCGTCGACAAAGTCATTCTTAATCGTTTCCTGGGCCTGCCGATTTTCCTGTTCGTCATGTACCTGATGTTCCTGCTGGCGATCAACATCGGCGGTGCCCTTCAGCCGATTTTCGATGCCGGCTCGGTGGCGATTTTCATCCACGGCATTCAGTGGCTCGGTGCAACGCTGCACTTCCCGGAGTGGCTGACGATTTTCCTCGCCCAGGGGCTTGGCGGCGGCATCAACACCGTGCTGCCGCTGGTACCACAAATTGGGATGATGTATCTGTTCCTCTCCTTCCTTGAGGATTCCGGCTACATGGCCCGTGCGGCCTTCGTTATGGATCGCCTGATGCAGTCGCTTGGCCTGCCGGGCAAATCATTCGTCCCGTTAATTGTCGGCTTCGGCTGTAACGTGCCGTCGGTAATGGGCGCGCGCACGCTCGATGCACCGCGTGAACGCCTTATGACCATCATGATGGCGCCGTTTATGTCCTGTGGCGCTCGCCTGGCGATTTTCGCGGTCTTCGCGGCGGCGTTCTTCGGGCAGGAAGGCGCGCTGGCCGTGTTCTCGCTTTACGTTCTCGGCATCGTGATGGCTATCCTCACCGGACTGATGCTTAAGCACACCATCATGCGCGGCGAAGCGTCGCCGTTCGTGATGGAGCTGCCGGTTTACCACGTTCCGCATCTGAAAAGCCTGATAATCCAGACCTGGCAGCGCCTGAAAGGCTTCGTCCTGCGCGCCGGTAAAGTCATCGTTATCGTCAGTATTTTCCTTAGCGCACTGAACAGCTTCACGCTGAGCGGTAAAGCCGCGGATAACATTAATGATTCAGCGCTGGCCTCCGTCAGCCAGGTGATTACCCCGCTGTTTAAACCCATTGGCGTTCACGAAGATAACTGGCAGGCCACCGTCGGCTTGTTCACCGGCGCGATGGCGAAAGAAGTGGTTGTGGGCACGCTGAACACCCTCTACACCGCTGAAAACATCCAGCAGGAAGAGTTCAACCCTGCGGAGTTTAACCTGCTCGATGAACTGGGCGGCGCCGCACAGGAAACCTGGCAGAGCCTGAAAGATACCTTCAGCCTGAGCGTACTGGCCAACCCGATTGAAGCCAGTAAAGGCGACGGTGAAATGGCAACGGGCGCAATGGGCGTGATGAGCAGCAAATTCGGCAGCGCAGCGGCAGCTTACAGCTACCTGATTTTCGTCCTGCTCTATATTCCGTGCATCTCGGTGATGGGCGCGATTGCCCGCGAATCGAGCCGCGGCTGGATGGGCTTCTCCGTCCTGTGGGGGCTGAATATCGCCTACTCGCTGTCCACGTTGTTCTATCAGGTATCGAGCTTCCAGCAGCATCCGCGCTATAGCCTGGTCTGCATTCTGGCGGTGGTCTTGTTTAACGTAGTGGTGCTTGGCATGCTGCGCCGCGCCCGCAGCCGCGTGAATGTGAATCTGCTGGCAACGCGTAAAACCGTCGAAAGCTGCTGCAGCAGTCCGGCTGGCGACTGCCACTAAGGAGCATACGATGGCCTCAATGATTGAACTGCGGGATATATTGGCTTTACAGGGCCGCATGGAGGCACAACAGCTGAGTCGCGTGCTGCACACGCCGCAGCCGATGATTGACGCCATGCTGATGCGCATGGAAGCCATGGGTAAAGCAAAACGTGTGGCCGAAGAGCCGAATGATTGTCTGAGCGGCAGTTGCAGAAGCTGCCCGGAAGGCAAAGCCTGCCTGCGTGAATGGTGGGTGTTGCAGTAAGTCAGAAATGAAGAAGCGGGCCAGAGGCCCGCTTTTTACTTATCTGTGCTCGCTGACTTATTTGTAAACGTCGGCGTTCGCGTGAACGGTTTTCTCATTCTTTTCGCCAGCAATGACGACAAAATATTGGCCGCCCAGCTCATCGGCTTTCTTCGACAGATCTCTCTTCGCATCCATCGGCGAGGTTGTTCTGGACGTCGTGATTGAACCAATTTTAGTCAGGTTCATTTTGGCTACATCGTCCTTCTGAATCTCCTTTGCGGCAAATGCACCAAAAGAGATCGATCCCATAACCAGAGCGGTAACAATACCCTTCACAAGTTTCATAGCCATACTCTCCATAGATTTTATTGGTCATTTCATACCTGCATCCAGTTCGGCAGGCGACCTGCCGCAACCTGAAATGAGTATTGTTGAGGATGCAGACTTTTGCCAACTGAGAAGGAAAAATTCAGATTTTCTATGATGTTAAGGTTAACAATGAATTAACAAAGAGGGACGAATGCGAAATAAATGGGGCATGCGCCGCTTTAGGAAAAACGATTGAACGGCTCTGAGGCCACAGCTCGTCAAGCAGCGGGACCACCCTTCGCGGCACCAGTCCGTCAAGGTGACCATAGAGCCGCAGGAACGGCAACGTCAGGCCGCTTAATGCCTCACGCAGGTCGGCGGTTTTCAGGATCTCCAGCCCACCATTCAGCACCTCCACCGAAGGCATTGGCAGTGCCAGCACGGCACTTTTCAACCTGCGGGCGTCCTGCCGGGCACTTTCGGTTCCCAGCGTTTGCAAGGCCAGAAAACGCTCCACCGTGCGCTGAAAATCTTCGCTAAGCTGGCGCTGAAAACCCGACAGCACATCAGGCTTGATGCCCGGCCAGTTATCGTGAGCGGTAAAGCACGGGGACGACGCGACGGTAACCAGCGCCTGCACGCGATCGGGTGCCGTCAGCGCTGCCTGGCTCGCAACCAGCCCTCCGAGGCTCCAGCCTAGCCAAATCGCTTTTTCAGGGGCTTTCGCCAGAACCAGACGGGTCATCTCTTCAAGGGATAACGCCCCAAAACCAGTGCTTCGCCCGAAGCCCGGCAAATCCACCAGATGCAGCGTGAAATGCGAGCTCAGTTCCGGCGTTATGCAATCCCACACCTCCGCGTTCAGCCCCCATCCGTGCAGCAGCACAAGATGACTCTTTCCTTCGCCTTTGGTTTGCCACCAGATGTCTTTCATCCGTTATTGTTCTCATTCTTCGAATCAGGAGGGAAAACATGCTAACAGCCCACGGCTTATGCTGGCTATGCCAAATGCCGCTGAAGCTCCCACACTGGGGTCTCTGCTCCCGCTGCACCCGCGCCGTTAGCCCTTGCCTGTCCCTTTGCCCCCAGTGCGGGCTGCCCGCGACTCACAGCAAAATGCCCTGCGGGCGTTGCCTGCGCCATGAACCGCCGTGGCAGTGGCTGGTCACGGTGAATGATTACGTTGCTCCGCTTTCGCTGCTGGTGCAAAGGTGGAAGTTTAACAATCACCCTGAGCTGGCGAAGGCGCTTGCCCGACTGCTGCTGTTGCGCCTGAAGCAGACGCAACGGCGACCCAAACCGGATTTGCTGATTGCCGTACCGCTCTGGCAAAAGCGCCGCTGGCGACGAGGCTACAACCAGGCCGATGAGCTGTGTCGCCCGCTTGCCCGCTGGCTGGCAATTCATTATGCCCGTGAAGCAATCCGCCGTATCCGGCCCACGGCCACCCAGCACCAGCTTTCGGCGAAGCGGCGCAAACAGAACCTGAAAAATGCGTTTCAGCTTGAATTCCCGGTGGCAGGGCTCCATATCGCTCTGGTGGACGATGTCGTCACGACCGGCAGTACCGTAGCCGAACTTTCCCGCCTGCTTTTGCGAAACGGCGCGGCATCAGTTCAGGTATGGTGCCTGTGTCGCACCTTGTAGACCCTCTGTGATGGGCGTATTATAACCGACTAAAGTAGTCAACTATTAGGCCAAAGCTATGATCCGTATTTCCGATGCTGCACAAGCGCACTTTGCCAAACTGCTGGCAAATCAGGAAGAAGGGACACAAATCCGCGTATTTGTGATTAACCCGGGCACCCCAAATGCTGAATGTGGCGTATCTTACTGCCCGCCGGATGCGGTGGAAGCCAGTGACACTGCCCTGAAATTTGACCTGCTGACCGCGTATGTCGATGAGCTAAGCGCGCCCTATCTGGATGATGCGGAAATCGACTTTGTGACCGATCAGTTAGGTTCCCAGCTGACGCTGAAAGCGCCGAACGCCAAAATGCGTAAAGTCTCTGACGATGCGCCGCTGATGGAACGCGTGGAATATCTGCTACAGTCGCAGATTAACCCTCAGCTCGCCGGCCACGGCGGTCGCGTATCGCTGATGGAAATCACCGAAGACGGCCTCGCCATTCTGCAGTTTGGCGGCGGCTGTAACGGTTGTTCAATGGTAGACGTGACGCTGAAAGAAGGGATCGAGAAGCAGCTGCTGAACGAATTCCCTGAGCTGAAAGGCGTTCGCGATCTGACCGAACACCAGCGCGGCGAGCACTCCTACTACTGATTTCCTCCGGCCCGCTCGTCGGGCCGATATTTCCTCCCCCACGCACGCGCCGATAATCCTCACGTTCTTCTGCCCTTACCCTGCCATTCCCACCCAAAGAGTATGACTTAAGTCTCACAATTGAAATTTTCACACTTCAGGTGATTCTCATTCTGGCAATGTTACCCGTATCATCACCGGCAAGCACTGCTGCCATAATTAAGGTCAGCTATCCTGGTTCAGGAAAACCCTCAACGTTCACAGTGCCGTAATATCTCTGTTCCCGGCCAGGGACAAGCTAACAGAAACGTTGGCATTACAACGTTACCCATAACAAATAAAAGGTCAGATAAATCATGCCATTAGTCATTGTCGCTATCGGTGTTGCGTTATTACTGCTCCTGATGATCCGCTTCAAGCTGAACGGATTTATCGCTCTGGTACTGGTCGCGCTTGCAGTCGGTCTGATGCAGGGCATGCCGTTAGTTAAAGTCATCGGCTCTATCAAAACCGGCGTGGGCGGTACGCTCGGCAGCCTGGCGCTGATCATGGGCTTCGGCGCAATGCTCGGCAAAATGCTGGCAGACTGCGGCGGCGCTCAGCGCATCGCCACGACGCTTATCGCGAAGTTTGGTAAAAAGCACATTCAGTGGGCGGTGGTGTTAACCGGCTTCACCGTTGGCTTTGCGCTGTTCTATGAAGTGGGCTTTGTGCTGATGCTGCCTCTGGTGTTCACCATTGCCGCTGCGGCCAATATTCCGCTGCTGTATGTCGGCGTGCCGATGGCGGCTGCACTCTCCGTGACCCACGGCTTCCTGCCGCCGCATCCGGGCCCAACCGCTATTGCCACCATCTTCCACGCTGATATGGGGAAAACCCTGCTGTTCGGCACTATTCTGGCCATCCCGACCGTGATCCTCGCCGGGCCGGTATTTGCCCGCTGCCTGAAGGGCATCGACAAGCCGATCCCGGAAGGCCTCTACAACGCGAAGACCTTTACGGAAGAAGAGATGCCGAGCTTCGGCGTCAGCGTCTGGACTTCCCTGGTGCCGGTAGTGCTGATGGCGATGCGTGCCATTGCAGAAATGGTGCTGCCACAAGGCCACGCCTTCCTGCCGGTAGCGGAATTCCTTGGCGACCCGGTCATGGCAACGCTCATCGCGGTGCTGATTGCCCTGTTCACCTTTGGTCTGAACCGCGGTCGCTCTATGGATCAGATTAACGATACTCTGACTTCAGCGATTAAAATCATTGCGATGATGCTGCTGATCATCGGCGGCGGCGGCGCCTTCAAGCAGGTTCTGGTCGACAGCGGCGTGGATAAATACATCGCCTCCATGATGCATGAAACCAACGTCTCCCCCATCTTCATGGCCTGGTCGATTGCTGCTGTTCTGCGTATCGCACTCGGTTCAGCGACGGTGGCGGCGATCACGGCGGGTGGTATCGTAGCACCGCTTATCGCCACGACCGGCGTCAGCCCTGAGCTGATGGTTATCGCTGTCGGCTCCGGCAGCGTTATCTTCTCTCACGTGAACGATCCGGGCTTCTGGCTGTTCAAAGAGTACTTCAACCTGACCATCGGCGAGACCATCAAATCCTGGTCGATGCTGGAAACCATTATCTCCGTCTGCGGCCTCATCGGCTGTCTGCTGCTCGGCATGGTGGTTTAAGCGCTGATTGCCAGGTGACGGCTGATGCCTTACCTGGCCTACAAATCAGGCCTGAGGGATGGGTAAATTTTGTAGGCCGGATAAGGTGTTTACACCGCCATCCGGCAAAATAAATGAACGAGCCTTGCGGGCAAAGCGCCCCCAGGTTCGTTTTACTTCTGTTTCCCCGCCGCTTTCCTGCGCTTATCCAGATCTTTAATCAGCTTGTTCACGGTTTTATCGGCAAACATCGCCTCAAGCGAAGTGGAGAGCTTGCGCCGCCAGTTTTTGTACTGATAGCTGGTGCCCGGGATGTTCACCGGGGCAGCCATATCCAGCCAGTCTTCCGGCTGCAGGCCAAGCAGCGCGCTATGGCTGTCGGCAATATAGCGCTGCATCCCACGGCTCAGCGTGCTGGTCATGCTCATCAGCGACGCCTTATGTCCGGCACGCTTTGGCAGACAGCCATAGTTATGCAGGGCGTCCAGCAGCCCTTGTTTCGCCAGTTCACGATCCTGATACAGGCCGCGCAGAATCACCTCGTCAGGGTACAAGCCCAGCGTTTTGCCAAGCGTCAAATCGCCGCTTTCCCAGTAGCCACGCAGCGTGGGCAGATCGTGAGTAGTGGCAACCGCCATCGACTGTTCCGGATATGCCTTTGGCGCGCGGAAGGTCTTCTCATGATCGCTTTCGAAATAGAGCACCTTGTAAGAGTACACGCCGCTTTTGCGCAATTTGCCGACGATTTCTACCGGCACCGTCCCCAGATCTTCGCCGATTACCATGCACTGGTGACGCTTACTCTCCAGCGCCAGAATCGACAGCAGATCGTCTACCGGATAGTACACATAAGCACCGTGATCCGCCGTTTCGCCGTATGGGATCCACCACAGGCGCAGGACCGACATCACGTGGTCGATACGCAGCGCGCCGCAGTTTTGCATATTGGCGCGCAGCAACTCGATAAAGGGTTCGTAGGCTCGCGCGGCAATGATGTGCGGATCCATCGGCGGCAGGCCCCAGTTTTGCCCCAGCGGCCCCAGAATATCCGGCGGTGCCCCCACGGAGGCCTTCAGGCAATAGAGTTCGCGATCGCACCAGGTCTCGGAACCGCCCTCAGCGACGCCTACCGCCAGGTCACGATACAGGCCAATCGGCATTTCGTACTGCTGACAGACGTTCCAGCAGGCCGCGAACTGGCAATACGCCAGCCATTGCAGCCAGAGGAAGAAATCCACTTCGTCTGCATGCTTCTGGCAAAACGCCTTCACTTCCGGACTGTCGATAGTCTGGTACGCCTCCGGCCAGGCCGGCCAGCCCCAGCGCATTTCGTCCTCTTTCACCTGATACGCGTGCAGGGCATCAAACGCCGCCTGCCAGTACAGGCTTTCACCCTCGTTGAGCGCGAACTGGCGAAACGCCGCCATCCGGTCGTCATCACGCTGCGAGAAACCTTTCCATGCCATGCGCAGCGCGGTCATTTTCAGCGCGGTAACGGTCGCATAGTCGACCCATTCAGCATCGCGTGCCGATTTTAGCGCCTGCTGTGTGGTGGATAGCTTCCACCACGCCTGCGCCTCTTTACTGAGGCTAAAATCTTCCACCGCAGTCACGTCGATATAAATCACGTTCAGCCAGCGGCGGGAAGACGGGCTATACGGGCTGGCGCTCTCCGGGTTCGCCGGGTAAAGCGCATGAATCGGGTTCAGACCGATAAACGATCCGCCGCGACGGGCGATTTCCGGTAGCATCGCCTGCAGATCGCCGAAATCGCCGATGCCCCAGTTATTTTTGGAACGCAGGGTGTAGAGCTGCACGCAGCTGCCCCACAGCTTTTTTCCCTGCTTCAGCGCCTGCGGCTCGTAGCAACGTTCGGGGGCAATAATCACCCGGCAATGCCAGCGATGGTCGCTCTGCGTCAGCGTCAGAGTGTGATAACCCTCCGGAAGACGCGAAGGTAAATTCAGCGCTTTGCCTGCCGTCGCATTCCCCTGATGCTGCGCACCCTCTTCGGTCGTCAGCATCCAGTGAAACTCACCGCGGCCTTCCACCGGAAACGACATTTTTTTACCGTGGGTGAAGACCAGCACGTTCGGCACCGGCGTGACGGCCACTTTCGTGGCCGTGTGATGCATTGCATCCAGCAAACGCCGCTTGGTGTCAGCACCAATAGACTGTGGTTTGCCGTGGGCATTGATGTAGCTTGGACTGATGCCCGCCGCCTGCGCGGCAGCGTCCAGACGTTTGCTCTCCATAGCACTCCCTTAACGTTTTTCCTGCCAGATACGGCTCTGATAATCGCGGATTGAACGGTCCGAGCTGAACATACCGCAGCGCGCGCTGTTGAGGATCGCCGCGCGGGTCCAGGCTTCCTGGTCACGGTACAGCACGTCCACCTGCTTCTGCGCTTCCACGTAGGCCGCGAAGTCCGCCAGCACCAGATACGGGTCGCCGCCCTGCTTACCGATGCTGTGCAGCATCTGGTCAAACGCGTGCTTGTCGCCGCCGCTGTATTTGCCGCTTTCCAGCTCCTTCAGCACCGCATCCAGCACTTTGTCTTTCTTGCGCCATTTCACCGGGTCGTAGCCTTTAGCTTTCAGCGCCTTAACCTCTTCCACGGTATGGCCGAAGATGAAGATGTTCTCATCGCCAACCTGCTCAGCGATTTCGACGTTAGCGCCGTCGAGCGTGCCGACCGTCAGGGCGCCGTTCAGCGCGAGCTTCATGTTGCCGGTGCCGGAGGCTTCTTTCCCCGCCGTTGAAATCTGTTCGGAAACATCCACCGCCGGGATCAGCAGCTCTGCCGCCGATACGCAGTAGTCCGGCAGGAACACCACCTTCAGCTTGTCACCCACCTTCGGATCGTTGTTGATCGCTTCCGCCACTTTGTTGATAGCAAAAATGATGTTCTTCGCCAGGTAATAGCCCGGTGCGGCTTTCGCGCCAAACAGGAACACGCGCGGTACGCGATCCGCTTTCGGGTTCTCGCGGATCTCTTTGTAAAGCGCGAGAATATGCAGCAGGTTCAGGTGCTGGCGTTTGTACTCGTGCAGGCGTTTAATCTGAATATCGAAAATGGCTTCCGGGTTGATATCAATACCGGTGCGCTGCTTCACAAACGCCGCCAGGCGCTGCTTGTTGGCAAGCTTAATGTCGCGCCAGGTTTTACGGAACTTCGCATCGTCGGCGTGTTTTTCAAGCTTAATCAGCTGGTCGAGATCGTTGGCCCACTCTTTTTTCAGCGTCTTGTCGAACAGCGCTGCAAGCTGCGGGTTACATTGTTTGATCCAGCGGCGCGGCGTGATGCCGTTGGTGACGTTGTGGAACTTGTTCGGCCAAAGCTGGTGATATTCCGGGAACAGATCTTTCACCACCAGATCGGAATGGAGCGCGGCCACGCCGTTCACTGCAAAGCCGCTCACCACACACATGTTCGCCATACGTACTTGTTTATCGTGCACCACCGCCAGTTTCGCCCAAACGGCTTCGTCACCCGGCCAGGTTTTGTCGACCAGCACTTTAAAGCGCTTGTTGATTTCGTTGATGATCTGCATATGGCGCGGCAGCAGCACCTTCACCAGCTTCTCATCCCAGCACTCAAGCGCTTCCGGCATCAGGGTGTGGTTGGTGTAGGCGAAGGTTTTGCTGGTGATGGCCCAGGCGTCGTCCCAGCTTAGCTGGTGCTCATCGAGCAGCACGCGCAGCAGTTCAGGAATGGCAATAGTCGGGTGAGTATCGTTAAGCTGAATGACTTCGAACTTTGGCAACTCCGCCAGCTTGCGGCCCGCCAGATGATGGCGACGCAGAATATCCGCTACCGAGCAGGCACACTGGAAATACTGCTGCATCAGGCGCAGCTTTTTACCCGCCAGATGGTTGTCGTTCGGGTAAAGCACTTTGGTCAGCTTGTCGGCATCGATGCCCTGCTGTTCGGCACGCAGGAAATCGCCGTCGTTGAATTTGGTCAGGTTGAACGGATGCGCGTGGGTCGCCTGCCACAGGCGCAGCGGCTGCGCCACGCCGTTGCGGTAGCCGAGCACCGGCAAATCCCAGGCCTGACCGACCATCGTGAACGCAGGTTGCCAGTCACCTTTTACCACTTTGCCGCCGATACCGACCTGCACATCCAGCGCTTCATTGTGGCGGAACCACGGATAGCTGCCGCGGTGCCAGTCGTCCGGCGCTTCGATTTGCTGGCCGTCCTCAAAGGTCTGACGGAACAGGCCGTACTGATAATTGAGGCCATAGCCAATGCCTGCCTGTCCAACTGTCGCCATCGAATCGAGGAAACAGGCCGCCAGACGCCCCAGACCGCCATTTCCAAGCCCGGGGTCACGCTCCTGTTCCAGTAGGTCCGTCAGGGAAACATCATGCGCCTTCAGCACGTCGCTCACTTCCTGATACCAGCCGAGGTTCAGCAGGTTATTACCGGTCAGACGGCCAATCAGGAACTCCATTGAAATGTAGTTCACGTGGCGCAGCCCTTTTTCCGGCTTCGCCACCGGTTGAGCCGCCAGCAGTTCGGCCAACGCACCGCTCACCGCCTGCCACCACTGATGTGGGGTCATGTCGTTTGCGGCCTGCAGGCCAATACGCTGCCACTGACGCGTCAGGGCTGCCTGAAACTGTGCTTTATCGAAGGTCGGCTGTGACATAAGGATTCCAGTCCTGTTAGCTAAAACGTTGGCGCTAGTGTGCCGGGGAGCCTGTTTACCGTCCTCATCCCGCCAGGGATTAGCCGGGGAGGAGTAGCAGGGATGAGCAAAAAGTGTGATCGTTGCCACTATAACGTTAGCCGTTAACGGCGTTTCTGCTCACTTTATACCCGTCCCGTAAGTGAAATTGAAAAGACGTTTTGTAAAATACAGGAAGGCGGGGAAATCATTACTTACGCGTAATAACAATTCGTGAATCCCTTTCATTTGAAAAGCGTATTTACCGACAAATGTTTTGCTGAAAAAAAGAAAAATAAGATTCTGCGTGTTCCTAAAAAATAGATGAAACGCACACTTTAACAATTTCACGAAACCAGCATTCATGCGCACTGGCACCGGTTTCAGCGATACCGTTTATGCTTCATTGATATTTGTGACAGAGTGCAAAATCATAAGCATAAAAATCGGACATAACTTGCAATAATTAAGCATATGCCTGACCTTAACAGACATTAATTACGAAGCGCGAAAAAAAACAAACTCTTACTCGCACAGTGAAGTGATAATCCTATGTTGATTCCGTCTAAATTAAGTCGTCCCGTCCGTCTTGAACACACCGTGGTTCGCGACCGGCTACTGGCGAAACTTTCCGGCGCGAACAATTACCGTCTCGCGCTGGTAACCAGCCCGGCAGGTTACGGAAAAACCACACTCATTTCACAGTGGGCAGCAGGGAAAAGCGATCTGGGATGGTTTTCTCTCGATGAGGGGGATAACCAGCAGGAACGTTTTGCCAGCTATCTGATTGCCGCAATCCAGCAGGCAACGGACGGTCATTGTGCCGCCAGCGAAACCATGGTGCAGAAGCGACAATACGCCAGCCTCACCTCGCTGTTTGCACAGCTGTTTATCGAGCTTAACGCCTGGCAGCGTCCGCTGCTGCTGGTGATTGATGACTACCATCTCATCACGAACCCGGTCATCCACGACGCCATGCGCTTCTTCCTGCGACATCAGCCGGAAAACATGACGCTGGTCGTCCTGTCGCGCAACCTGCCACAGCTTGGCATCGCTAATTTACGGGTGCGCGATGAGCTGCTGGAAATCGGCAGCCAGCAGCTGGCGTTTAACCATCAGGAAGCGAAGCAGTTTTTTGACTGTCGCCTGACTTCCCCGATTGAAGCCACTGAAAGCAGCAGGATATGCGACGACGTCGCGGGCTGGGCCACCGCGCTTCAGCTGATTGCGCTCTCCGCGCGACAAAACACCAGCGCTGCGCATCACTCCGCACGTCGCCTCTCGGGCATCAACGCCAGCCATCTCTCCGATTATCTGGTGGATGAAGTGCTGGATAACGTTGATCTTCCCACCCGCCATTTCCTGCTGAAAAGCTCGCTGCTGCGTTCAATGAACGATGCGCTGATCGTTCGGGTTACCAACGAAGAGAACGGCCAGATGCGGCTCGAAGAGATCGAACGCCAGGGTCTGTTCCTGCAACGCATGGACAACACCGGCGAATGGTTCAGCTTCCACCCGCTGTTCGGTAGCTTCCTGCGCCAGCGCTGTCAGTGGGAGCTGGCGACTGAACTACCGGATATCCATCGCGCCGCCGCGGAAAGCTGGATGGCGCAGGGCTTCCCGAGCGAAGCCATTCATCACGCGCTGTCGGCGGGTGACGCCAGCATGCTGCGCGATATCCTGCTTAATCATGCCTGGGGCCTGTTCCACCATAGCGAGCTGACGCTGCTTGAAGAGTCGCTGGCGGCCCTGCCGTGGGACAGCCTGCTGGAAAACCCACGGCTGGTGCTGTTGCAGGCCTGGCTGATGCAAAGTCAGCACCGCTACAGCGAGGTAAATACCCTGCTCGCTCGCGTGGAAGAAGAAGTCAGCGGCGAGATGGATGCTACCCTGCACGGCGATTTCAATGCCCTGCGCGCACAGGTGGCCATTAACGACGGCGATGCTGAAGAAGCTGAACGTCTTGCCATGGTCGCTCTCGATGAACTGCCGCTCGCCAGCTTCTACAGCCGTATTGTCGCGACCTCCGTTCACGGCGAAGTCCTGCACTGCCAGGGCAAGCTCAGCAAATCTCTGGCGGTCATGCAGCAAACCGAGCAGATGGCGCGCCGCCATGAAGTATGGCATTACGCGCTCTGGAGTCTGATTCAACAAAGCGAAATCCTGTTCGCGCAGGGCTTCCTGCAGGCCGCCTGGGAAACTCAGGAAAAAGCGTTCCAGCTCATTCGCGAGCAGCATCTCGAACAGCTGCCAATGCACGAATTCCTGCTGCGCATCCGCGCACAGCTACTCTGGGCCTGGGCTCGTCTTGATGAAGCGGAGCTGAGCGCGCGCCATGGTATGGACGTGCTCGCCACCTATCAGCCACAGCAGCAGCTGCAGTGCCTGGCGCTGCTGGTACAAAGCTCACTGGCGCGTGGCGATCTTGATAACGCCCGCAACCACCTGAATAGACTGGAAAACCTGCTCGGCAACGGCCAGTACCACAGCGACTGGGTGTCCAACGCCGATAAGGTACGGGTGATTTACTGGCAGATGATTGGCGATAAGAAATCCGCCGCCAACTGGCTGCGCCAGACGCCAAAACCCGCCTTCGCCAACAACCACTTCCTGCAAAGCCAGTGGCGCAACATTGCCCGTGCACAGATCCTGCTCGGCGAATTTGAGTCGGCGGAAATGGTGCTGGAAGAACTGAATGAGAACGCCCGCTCGCTGCGGCTGATGAGCGATCTCAACCGCAACCTGCTGCTGCTTAACCAGCTCTACTGGCAGGCAGACAGGAAGAATGACGCCCAGCTCGCACTGATAGAGGCGCTAACGCTTTCCAACCGCACCGGGTTTATCAGCCACTTTGTGATTGAAGGCGAGGCGATGGCACAGCAGCTGCGTCAGCTGCTGCAGCTCAACACGTTACCGGAGCTGGAGCAGCATCGCGCCCAGCGCATTCTGCGTGAGATCAACCAGCATCACCGGCATAAGTTTGCGCATTTTGACGAAAACTTCGTCGAACGGCTGTTAACGCATCCGGAAGTGCCGGAGCTGATTCGCACCAGCCCGCTGACTCAGCGCGAGTGGCAGGTCCTGGGGCTAATTTATTCCGGCTACAGCAACGATCAGATTGCAGGCGAGCTGGACGTGGCCGCCACAACCATTAAGACGCATATCCGTAACCTGTATCAGAAGCTCGGCGTGGCGCACCGCCAGGATGCCGTACAGCATGCCCAACAGCTGCTGAAAATGATGGGATATGGGGTTTAATTCTTAAGGCATTTCCCGGCGGCGCTGCGCTTGCCGGGCCTGCTCACGCCAGGTCGGGCAAGGCGTAGCCGCCACCCGACATTCTGTTAATCAGCACAGCTCCAGCTGAATATTATTCTCTGCAATCACCTGCATCACGCCCGCAGGCGGCATCACGTCGGTGTACACCGCGTCAACCATGCTAATGCTGCCCATGTTCACCATCGCGTTCCGGCCAAACTTGGAGTGATCCACCACCAGCATCACGTGGCGCGAGTTTTCAATGATCGCCCGTTTGGTGCGCACTTCGTGATAGTCAAACTCCAGCAGCGAGCCGTCGCTGTCGATCCCGCTGATGCCGAGAATGCCGTAGTCCAGGCGGAACTGGGAGATAAAATCGAGGGTAGCTTCGCCGATAATGCCGCCATCGCGGCTGCGCAGCTCGCCGCCTGCCAGAATCACGCGGAAATCCTCTTTCGCCATTAGCGTATTGGCGACATTGAGATTATTGGTGACGATACGCAGATCCGAATGCTCCAGCAGCGCGTGCGCCACCGCTTCCGGCGTGGTGCCAATATCAATAAACAGCGCGGCACCGTTGGGGATCTGGCTTGCCACTTTGCGGGCAATTCGCTCTTTCTCCGCCGCCTGCGTCGTTCGCCTGTCCTGCCACGAGGTGTTGACCGCGCTCGATGGCAGCGCCGCGCCGCCGTGATGGCGCAGGATCATCTTCTGTTCGGCGAGGTCGTTGAGATCGCGGCGAATGGTTTGCGGGCTGACGGAAAACTGCTCCACCAGCTCTTCCGTGCTGACATAACCCTGTTTTTTTACCAGTTCAATAATCGCGTCATGACGTTGTGTTTGTTTCATGCAAGATCCCTGGAATCCGTTAAATCAATAGCTATGTTCGTTTTCGCACATTCTGCGTGTCGGCGAACGCCATCACCAGCCCGACGGCCAGGCCCGCGACGTGAGCGCCATTGGCAATCGACATCCCGAAAAGATCCAGCCAGCCGACCACCAGCCACAGCAGCGAGAAAATAATCAGACCGCGCTGGAGGTAAATGCCGCTTTGCGGATCGCGCTCACCTCGTAGCCATGCATAGCCCATCAGGGCGTATACCACGCCCGACAAACCGCCGAACCACGGGCCGCTGAACTTGTGTTGTACATACCCGCTCAGCAGCACACTGATGACCGTAATCACCAGCAGTTTGCCGCTGCCAACCCGCTTTTCCACCATCCCGCCGAGATACCACCACCATAGCAGGTTGAAGAGGATATGCATCAGCGAGAAGTGCATGAAGGCATGGGTGAAATAGCGCCAGAATTCAAACTGCTGAGATGCATCGTACGGCCAGGCCAGCCACAGCATGACCGCCTGATCGCCCGCCACGTTCATCACAATAAACACCAGAATGCAGGCGCAGAGAATGAGCCAGGTCAACGGCCCGGCATTGTTTTTCAGCGTTGCCAGAAAAGGGTAGCGCTGGTAGTGCAGGCCGCTGTTGGTGTGGCCTGACTGCCAGCTCGCGGCCAGATAGCGAGGATCGGCCGGGTTCTCCAGAAAGCGGGCCAGCTCAGCCTCGACCCTCGCCGCCTGACTTTCGTCGGCAAGCCAGACGTCCGTTTGGGTATGTTGCTGAATCGTCAGGATAATGCCCTGCGTTGCCATGTAGTCAACAAACGCCTGGGCGACGCGCGGGTTGGTAAAAGAGGTAATCATCAGCATACGGGACGTCGCTTATTCCACACAAAAGGGGACAGTATACCTGCTCAGCTCCCGTGCGCCACTTCGGCCGGGAAATGGCGATGCCAGGCGTCAAAACCGCCGTCCACGCTGTAAACCCGATCGTAACCCTGCGTCAGCAGATACTGCGCCGCGCCTTTGCTGCTGTTGCCGTGATAGCACATCACCATCACCGGGGTGTCGAAATCAACGTCCTGCATAAATGCGTTGAGCGTATCGTTAGTCAGATGAAACGCATCCGGCGTGTGGCCCATTGCGTAGCTCTGCGGATCGCGAATATCCACCATTACCGCCTGCCCCTGATGCAGCTTCTGGTGCGCTTCTTCTACGTTGATACATTCAAATTGATCCATGGTGCTCTCTTTCTTTTGTCATTGTGCGGTGTGTTTCCCTCTCCCTTTGGAAGAGGGCCAGGGAGAGGGAAACATTTTACTCCGTAGTGTACGTCGCCGAGGCAGGGAAACGCTAATTTGTTACACGCATCACCCTGAAATGTTTTTTTGATGTTACCAAGTGCGCGTTTGTTTGCTATATTGAGCGATAACGAACATTTATGAACTTTAACGAAAGTGCACGAGGGCGCAGCATGGAAACCAAAGATCTGATTGTGATAGGCGGTGGCATCAACGGTGCCGGTATCGCGGCAGACGCCGCAGGGCGTGGTTTATCCGTGCTGATGCTGGAGGCGCAGGATTTAGCCTGTGCCACCTCCAGCGCCAGCTCTAAGCTCATCCACGGCGGGCTGCGCTACCTGGAGCACTACGAATTCCGCCTGGTGAGCGAAGCGCTGGCCGAGCGTGAAGTGCTGCTGAAGATGGCGCCACATATCGCTTTCCCGATGCGCTTTCGTTTGCCGCACCGTCCGCATCTGCGCCCGGCGTGGATGATTCGTATCGGCCTCTTTATGTACGATCACCTCGGCAAACGCACCAGCCTGATGTACGATCACCTCGGCAAACGCACCAGCCTGCCGGGATCAGCCGGGCTGCGTTTTGGCGCCGATTCAGTATTGAAGCCGGAAATCGTGCGCGGTTTCGAATATTCCGACTGTTGGGTAGACGATGCCCGCCTGGTACTTGCTAACGCGCAAATGGTGGTGAAAAAAGGCGGTGAAGTATTAACCCGCACTCGCGCCACTTCCGCGCGCCGTGAAAACGGCCTGTGGATTGTCGAGGCAGAAGACATTGATACCGGCGAGAAATTCAGCTGGCAGGCGCGCGGCCTGGTGAATGCCACCGGCCCGTGGGTGAAACAGTTCTTCGACGACGGGATGCATCTGCCATCACCGTACGGCATTCGCCTGATCAAAGGCAGCCACATCGTGGTCCCGCGCGTGCACACCCAGAAACAGGCCTACATCCTGCAAAACGAAGATAAACGCATCGTGTTTGTGATTCCGTGGATGGATGAGTTCTCGATTATCGGCACCACCGATGTCGAATACAAAGGCGATCCGAAGCATGTCGAAATCGACGAAAGCGAAATTAACTACCTGCTGAAGGTACATAACGCCCACTTTAAAAAGCAGCTTGGACGCGATGACATTGTCTGGACATACTCCGGCGTGCGTCCGCTGTGCGATGACGAGTCTGATTCCCCGCAGGCTATTACCCGCGACTACACGCTCGATATCCACGACGTAAACGGTCAGGCGCCGCTGCTGTCGGTGTTTGGCGGCAAGCTCACGACCTACCGTAAGCTCGCCGAGCACGCGCTGGAAAAACTGACGCCGTATTACAAAGGCATCGGCCCGGCGTGGACGAAAGGCTCGGTATTGCCTGGCGGCGAGATTGAAGGTGACCGCGACGATTACGCGGCGAAGCTCCGCCGTCGCTATCCGTTTATCAGCGAAGGCATGGCGCGCCACTTTGCCCGCACTTACGGCAGCAACAGCGAATGGATTCTGGGTGAGGCGAAAGAGATTACCGATTTAGGCGAGCATTTCGGACATGAGTTTTACGAAGCCGAGCTGCGCTATCTGGTAGAACATGAATGGGTGCGTCGCCTCGACGATGCTATCTGGCGTCGCACAAAACAGGGCATGTGGCTGAATGCCGAAGAGCAATCCCGCATTACGCAATGGCTGGTACAGCACGAGGGAAAGCGTAATCTGTCGTTAGCGTCGTAGTCGACGAAATGCCCGGCGGCGCTAATGCTTGCCGGGCCTACAAAACCCACATAATCAAAGCATTGTGCGAATCCCGTAGGCCCGGTAAGGCGAAGCCGCCACCGGGCATTTTTTTACAATCTCACCGGATCGATATGCCAGATGTGATCCGCATACTCCTGAATGGTGCGGTCCGACGAGAAGTAGCCCATGTTGGCGATATTACGCATCGCTTTGGTGGTCCACTCTTCCGGGTTGCGGTACAGCTCATCAACGCTGTCCTGACAGTCCACGTAGCTGCGGTAATCCGCCAGCACCTGATAGTGATCGCCAAAGTTAATCAGCGAATCCACCAGGTCACGGTAGCGGCCCGGCTCTTCAGGGCTGAACAGGCCAGTCGCGATTTGCGTCAGCACCTGATGCAGCTCTTCATCCTTATCATAGTAATCCCGCGGCTTGTAGCCCTGAGCGCGCAGCGCTTCAACCTCTTCCGCCGTGTTACCGAAGATAAAGATATTCTCCGCACCGACGTGTTCCAGCATCTCGACGTTCGCGCCGTCCAGCGTGCCGATGGTCAGCGCGCCGTTGAGGGCAAACTTCATGTTACTGGTGCCAGAGGCCTCCGTTCCCGCCAGTGAAATCTGCTCGGAGAGATCCGCCGCCGGAATGATCACCTGCGCCAGACTCACGCTGTAGTTCGGGATAAACACCACCTTCAGCTTGTCGCCAATCTGCGGGTCGTTATTGATGACCTTCGCCACATCGTTGATGAGATGAATAATGTGCTTCGCCATGTAGTACGCCGATGCGGCTTTCCCGGCGAAGATGTTTACGCGTGGCACCCAGTCGGCGTTCGGATCGGCCTTGATGCGGTTGTAGCGGGTGATCACATGCAGCACGTTCATCAGCTGACGCTTGTACTCGTGGATACGTTTAATCTGCACGTCAAACAATGACTTCGGACTCACCACCACGTTGAGCTGCTGGGCGATGTACTCCGCCAGCCGCTTTTTGTTCTCAAGCTTGGCGTGGTGGACAGCCTGATTCACCAGCGGGTAATCAAGATGCTGCTCCAGTTCGCTAAGCTGGCTCAAATCGGTGCGCCAGGTTCGACCAATGTTTTCATCCAGCACGTCAGAAAGCGACGGGTTGGCCAGCGCCAGCCAGCGGCGCGGCGTCACGCCGTTGGTCACGTTGGTGAAACGCATCGGGAATATCTTCGCAAAGTCGGCAAACAACGACTGCACCATCAGGTTCGAGTGCAGCTCCGACACGCCGTTGACCTTGTGACTAATCACCACCGCCAGCCACGCCATGCGCACCCGACGGCCATTGGATTCGTCGATGATCGACGTGCGGCTCAGCAGGCCGGTGTCATTCGGATACTGCTCCTGAAGCGTCTTCAGGAAGTAATCGTTGATCTCAAAAATGATTTGCAGATGGCGCGGCAGAATTTTGCCGAGCATATCCACCGGCCAGGTTTCCAGCGCTTCACTCATCAGCGTGTGGTTGGTGTAGGAGAAGACCTGGCAGGTCACCTCGAACGCCTCATCCCAGCTAAACTTGTGTTCGTCGATCAGCAAACGCATCAGCTCAGGAATCGACAGCACCGGGTGCGTATCGTTGAGGTGAATGGCGATTTTAGCCGCCAGGTTGCTGTAGGTTTTATGCTGCTGGTAGTGACGACTGAGAATATCCTGCACGGTCGCTGAAACCAGGAAATACTCCTGGCGCAGGCGCAGCTCGCGCCCGGAATAGGTCGAGTCGTCCGGGTACAGGACGCGGGAAACGTTCTCGGAGTGGTTTTTATCCTCCACCGCCGCGAAGTAGTCGCCCTGGTTGAACTTCCCAAGGTTGATTTCGCTGCTGGCCTGCGCATTCCACAGACGCAGCGTGTTGGTGGCGTCGGTGTCATAGCCTGGAATAATTTGATCGTAAGCCACCGCCAGGATCTCTTCGGTTTCCACCCAGCGGGATTTCTTGCCTTCCTGCTGAATGCGTCCGCCGAAGCGAACCGCATAGCGGGTGTTGTGACGCTTAAACTCCCACGGGTTACCGTACTCCAGCCAGTAGTCCGGCGACTCCTTCTGCCGCCCGTCGACGATGTTCTGCTTGAACATGCCGTAGTCGTAGCGGATGCCGTAGCCGCGCCCCGGCAGGCCGAGCGTAGCCAGTGAGTCAAGGAAGCAGGCCGCCAGACGCCCCAGGCCACCGTTGCCAAGGCCAGGGTCATTCTCTTCGTCAATCAGCTCTTCAAGCTCAAGCCCCATCCCTTCCAGCGCGTTTTTGACATCCTCATAAATACCGAGTGATAACAGCGCATTGGAAAGGGTGCGGCCAATCAAAAACTCCATCGACAGGTAATAAACCTGACGGCCTTCCTGCGACAGCTGGGCGCGGTTAGAGCGCAGCCAGCGCTCCACCAGACGGTCACGCACCGCAAACAGCGTGGCGTTCAGCCATTCATGCTTGTTGGCAATGGCCGGATCTTTCCCGATGGTAAACATCAGCTTATAGGCAATCGAGTGTTTCAGTGCCTCAACGCTGAGTGTCGGCGATGCATAGGTAAACGGTGCATTCATAGAAATGGTTCCTGTGATTACATCAAGCGTTGATAAAGCTCGCGGTAGGACGTCGCCGCGACTTGCCAGCTAAAATCCATGCTCATCGCCTGGCGCTGAACGTAGCGCCAGAGCGAGGGGCGAGACCACAACACGAAAGCACGCCGGATAGCTCTCAGCAGCGACCAGGCATTACTGTCTTCAAACACAAAACCGCTGGCGACGCCGTCAGCCAGGTTTTCCAGCGAGCTATCGGAAACGGTGTCCGCCAGCCCCCCGGTGCGGCGCACCAGCGGCAGCGTGCCATATTTCAGGCCATACAGCTGCGTTAAGCCGCACGGCTCAAAGCGCGATGGCACCAGAATCACATCCGCGCCGCCCATGATGCGGTGCGAGAAGGCTTCGTGATAGCCAATCTGCACCCCAACCTGCCCGGGATGCTCGGCTGCGGCGGCAAGGAATCCTTCCTGCAACACCGGATCGCCCGCCCCCAGCAGGGCCAGCTGACCGCCCTGTTCGAGCAGCCCCGGCAGCGCCTCAAGCACCAAATCCAGGCCCTTCTGATGGGTCAGTCGACTCACCACCGCAAACAGCGGCACTTTGTCATTGACCTTCAGCCCCATCGCAATCTGCAGCTGGCGCTTGTTCTCCGCCTTCTCTTCCAGCTTCTCGCGGTCATAGCGCGTCGCCAGCAGCAGGTCGTTTTCCGGGCTCCAGATCTGCGCATCCACGCCGTTCAGAATGCCGGAGAGTCGTCCTTCCTGATGGCGCTGGCGCAGTAAGCCCTCCATGCCATAGGCGAACTGTGGCTCGGTGATTTCACGAGCGTAGGTCGGGCTTACCGCCGTAATGTGATCGGCGTAATAGAGTCCGGCCTTCAGGAACGAAATCTGCCCGTTAAACTCAAGCCCGTGCATGTTGTAGAACGACCATGGCAGGTCAATCTCATTCATGTGGTGGGCGTAAAACAAGCCCTGATAGGCCAGGTTATGTACCGTAAAGACCGACTTTGCCGGGTGTCCACGCGCCGCAAGATACGCGGGGGCAAGCCCCGCGTGCCAGTCGTGGGCATGCACAATTTCCGGGCGCCAGAAGGGATCCAGCCCAACGGCCATTTCCGCGCCCACCCAGCCAAGCAGCGCAAAGCGCTTGACGTTGTCGGTGTAGGCGAACTGGTTCGTGTCGTGATACGGGCTCCCTGGGCGGTCATAAAGGTGGGGGGCATCAATCAGATAGATGCCCACCCCGTTGTAGCGACCGAACAGCAGCGTAATGGGGCCGGCGAAGGTGTCACGACGGGTCACGACCTGCGCATCCGTCACTCCGCGGCGAAGATCCGGAAACGCGGGCAGCAAGACGCGCGTATCCACCCCATCGGCAATTTGCGCCGCCGGTAACGCACCAATCACATCTGCCAGACCGCCGGTTTTCAACAGCGGGAACATCTCTGAACATACATGTAAGACCTGCATTATCGCTCCTGTCAGCCCTGCAGTTTGCGCAGCATTTCACGCGTGACCAGCACAATACCTTCCTCAGAACGGTAGAAACGACGCGCGTCCTCTTCCGCATTCTCCCCAATGACCATGCCTTCCGGAATCACGCAGGCACGGTCGATAACGCAGCGACGCAGGCGACACGAACGTCCAACCCAGACGTCCGGCAATAACACTGCCGAATCAATGTTACAGAACGAGTTAATCCGCACGCGCGGGAAAAGCACCGACTGCACCACCACGGAGCCGGAGATGATGCATCCGCCGGAGACCAGCGAGTTCAGGGTCATCCCGTGACTGCCCGAACGATCCTGCACAAACTTCGCGGGCGGCAGCGATTCCATATGGGTGCGAATCGGCCAGTTCTGGTCATACATGTCCAGCTCAGGCGTAACGGAGGCCAGATCAAGATTCGCCTTCCAGTACGCTTCCAGCGTCCCCACGTCGCGCCAGTAAGGTTCGGCCTCAGGATCGGACTGAACGCAGGACAACGGGAACGGATGTGCATAGGCCATGCCAGCTTTCACGATTTTCGGGATGATATCCTTGCTGAAGTCGTGGCTGGAGTTCGCCTCGGCGTCATCTTCCGCCAGCAGCTCATAAAGGTAATCCGCATCAAAGATATAGATGCCCATGCTGGCGAGGGATTTGCTGTCATCGCCCGGCATGGTCGGCGGCTTCGCCGGTTTTTCGACGAAATCGATAATCTTTTCTTCATTATCCACTGCCATCACGCCAAACGCCTTTGCCTCCTCAACGGGCACCGGCATGCAGGCCACGGTGCAACGTGCGCCTTTTTCGACGTGATCGATAAGCATGCGCGAGTAGTCCTGCTTGTAGATATGATCACCGGCGAGGATCACGATATATTCGGCCTTGTAGCGGCGAATAACGTCGAGGTTTTGCGTAACCGCATCGGCGGTGCCGCGATACCAGTTTTCGCCGCTGACGCGCTGCTGCGCGGGCAGCAGGTCGACGAACTCGTTCATCTCTTCGCTGAAGAACGACCAGCCGCGCTGAATATGCTGCACCAGCGTATGAGACTGATACTGCGTGATGACGCCGATACGGCGGATGCCTGAGTTAATGCAGTTAGAAAGGGCGAAATCGATAATGCGGAATTTGCCACCAAAGTGCACCGCCGGTTTTGCGCGAGTGGTGGTCAGGTCTTTCAGTCGGGTTCCGCGCCCACCGGCGAGGATCAGCGCCACCGATTTAATCGGTAACTGGCGCGCTAACATCAGAGGATCGTTCTTTTCAAGTCTAACCATGATTAACTCCTTTTCTCGCTCGTTACACGTCCGAGCGGACCTTTTCGAAAACGCACACTCCGTGCGCGGGCCCATGCCAGACAGCCAGGATGACCGGATTATCCTCTCCGGCGAATGGAGGAATGGCGCGCCACTCCCCTTCAGGTAATGCCATATCTGCGACGTCCTGCGAGCCGTTTAAGGTGATAAGCCAGGTGCCTGAAAGCAGAATTTGCATTCGGGGACTGCCCTGCTGCCACGCTTCAAAGCTCAGAGGCTGCGCGTTCTCGTTCAGCCAGCAAACGCGACCGTCACCCTCCTGCCACCAGCAGTCTTCGGTCAAAGCCGGGATCTGCTGGCGCAGGCGAATAAGTGCTGCGGTAAATGCCGTCAGGCCAGCATTGGCCTTTTCCCAGTCGAGCCAGGTGAGGGCGTTGTCCTGACAATAAGCATTGTTGTTACCATGCTGGCTATGACCGTGTTCATCCCCGGCCAGCAACATCGGCGTCCCCTGCGACAAAAGCAGCGTGGTCAGCAGGGCATGGACGCTGGCGCGTCGCCGCTCAATCACATCGAGACTGCCGTCTAACCCTTCTATACCATGGTTGAAACTGTGGTTATTGTTAGTGCCGTCGCGGTTTTCTTCACCGTTGGCCTCATTGTGTTTCTGATTGAAACTGACGCAGTCCTGCAGGGTAAAACCATCGTGCGCCGTCACCAGATTTACCGACGCCGACGGCAGGCGTCCGTTGTAGTGGTACACGTCGCTGGAGCCCGCAAAACGACGGGCAAATTCACCAAGCGACAGGCTTTGCTGGAGCCAGAAGCGGCGCGTGGCATCGCGAAAGTGATCGTTCCATTCGGCAAACAGCGGCGGGAAGTTGCCGACCTGGTAGCCACCGTCACCAATATCCCAGGGTTCCGCAATCAGCTTTACCGCGCTGAGGTGAGGATCGTTTTTAATTGCCTCAAACAGCGGCGCGTCCTGACGAAACTCCGGCGTGCGCCCCATTACCGAGGCCAAATCAAAGCGGAAACCGTCCACGTGGCACTCATCAACCCAGAAACGCAGGCACTGACGGGCGTATTCCACCGAACCTGGCGTGCTGAGATTCAGAGTGTTACCGCAGCCGGTCCAGTTGTGGTAATCGCCGTCGTCCCTTATCCAATAATAGCTACGGTTGTCGATTCCGCGCAGGGAGAAGGTCGGGCCGTCGAGGTCAATTTCCGCGCTGTGGTTCAGCACGATGTCGAGAATCACCTCAATGCCCGCCGCATGCAGCGCCTTCACCGCATCACGAAACTCCTTGAGCGCCGTTTTCGGCGACGTGGCATAACGCGGCTCGACGGCAAACATTGCCAGCGGGTTGTAGCCCCAGTAGTTCGTAAGCCCCAGCCTTTGCAGGCGCGGCTCGCTGGCAAACTGCGCAACGGGCAGCAGCTCCAGCGCCGTAATACCCAGCTTTTGGAAGTAAGAGATCATCAACGGATGCGCCAGGGCTCCGTAGGTTCCAACCAGGTCTTTCGGAATACCGGGGTGCAGATACGTCAGCCCCTTGACGTGCGCTTCGTAGATGATCGTCTTGCTCCACGGCGTGCGCGGCGGCTCGTCGTCTTCCCAGTCATAGTGCAGATCCACCACCACCGAGCGCGGTGCAACGGCGGCGCTGTCGCGATCGTCGGGGCTGTCGTGGCCGCTGTGCAGAATGGGATCGTCAACTTCCTCGCCATCAACGCGGTGAGCGCAGGGATCGAGCAGCAGCTTCGCCGGGTTGTAGCGATGCCCCTGATACGGATCCCACGGCCCGTGCACGCGATAACCATAGCGCAGTCCCGGACGTGCTTCTGGCAGATAGCCGTGCCACACGTCACCGGTACGTGCTGGCAAATCTGTACGGCGCTCGTTGCCCTGCTTGTCAAACACACAGAGTTCAACCCGCTCCGCATGGGCGGAGAAAAGGGTGAAGTTCACGCCTTTACCGTCATAGCTTGCGCCGAGCGGCGCGGGTTTCCCTGCCGTGAGTTTACTCATTCCCCCTCCCGAACCAGCCAGATGGTCGACAGCGGCGGCAGCGTGATGGAGAGCGAATTCGGACGTCCGTGGCTCTCGATGGCATCGCTATGAACCGCCCCACCGTTCCCGGCATTGCTGCCGTGATAGTGCATGGAGTCGGTATTGAGGATTTCGCGCCAGCGGCCCGCCTGATTGATGCCAAAGCGATAATGCTCACGCGGCACCGGCGTGAAGTTGCTGGCGACGATGATTTCGTTGCCCTGGCGATCGCGGCGCACAAAGATAAACACCGAGCGCTCGCGATCGTCGACCACCAGCCATTCGAAGCCGTAGGGATCGTAATCCAGCTCATGCATCGCTTTGTGATGGCGATAGGTCAGGTTGAGATCGCGCACCAGGCGCTGCACGCCGTGGTGCCAGTTATCGCCGCCGCTCAGCAGGTGCCAGTCGAGGCTGGTGTCGTGGTTCCACTCACGGCCCTGGGCAAATTCGTTGCCCATAAACAGCAGCTTTTTGCCAGGGAAGGCGTACAGCCAGCCGTAGTAGGCGCGCAGGTTGGCAAACTTCTGCCAGGCGTCGCCGGGCATCCTGTCGAGGAGGGATTTTTTGCCGTGCACCACTTCGTCGTGCGACAACGGCAGCACGAAGTTTTCGGTGCCGTTGTAAAGCATGCCGAAGGTCAGCTTGTCATGATGGTACTGGCGATAAACCGGATCGAGCTTGAAATAGTCGAGGGTGTCGTGCATCCAGCCCAGATTCCACTTGTACCAGAACCCGAGCCCCCCCATCTCCGGCGGCCTTGAAACGCCGGGGAAATCAGTCGACTCTTCCGCCATGCTGACCGCGCCCGGCACCTGCTCGCCGAGAATGCGGTTGGTGCTGCGCAGGAACTCTATCGCTTCCAGGTTTTCGCGCCCGCCGTGCTCGTTCGGCACCCACTCACCCGCTTTGCGGCTGTAGTCGCGGTAGATCATCGATGCCACCGCATCCACGCGCAGGGCGTCAATGCCGAAGCGCTCAATCCAGTACAGCGCGTTGCCGACCAGATAGTTCTGTACTTCACGGCGACCATAGTTGTAAATCAGGGTATTCCAGTCCTGATGGTAGCCTTCACGCGGATCGCTGTGCTCGTAGAGCTCCGTGCCGTCAAACTTCGCCAAAGCAAAGTCATCTGACGGGAAGTGGCCCGGCACCCAGTCGAGGATGACGTTCAGCCCGGCGTTGTGCACAGCATTAATGAAATAGCGGAAATCTTCGCGGGTGCCGAAGCGGCGCGTCGGCGCGTAAAGCCCCGTCGGCTGATAGCCCCAGCTGCCGTCGAACGGATGCTCATTAATGGGCAGCAGCTCAAGGTGGGTGAAGCCCATCCATTTGGCGTACGGCACCAGCTGGTCTGCCAGCTCGCGATAGCTCAGCCAGAAGTTGTTGTCGGTGTGGCGGCGCCAGGAGCCAAGATGCACTTCGTAAATCGCAATGGGCGCATCGAAATTATTCGCCTGCTTACGCGACTCCGGCTGCTCGATTTTTTCCGGCAGTCCGCAAATCAGCGACGCCGTATCAGGGCGCATCTGCGCTTCAAAGGCGTACGGGTCTGCCTTGATCCGCAGCTTGCCGTGGGCATCGATCATTTCGAATTTATAGAGCTGACCGTTGTGCGCACCGGGAACAAAAAGCTCCCAGATGCCCGATTCCGCCCGCAGGCGCATCGGATGGCGGCGGCCGTCCCAGTAGTTGAACTGCCCGACCACCGACACGCGGCGGGCGTTTGGTGCCCAGACGGAAAAGCGCGTTCCCGTTACGCCATCCATCGTATCGGCGTGTGCTCCCAGCGTTTCATAGGGGCGCAGGTGCGTACCTTCCGACAGCAGCCAGGCGTCCATCTCCTGCAGCAGCGGGCCAAAACGGTAAGGATCGTCAATCAGATTTTGCTGCCCATGCCAGAGTACGGCCAGCTGGTAGCGGAAAGGATTTTTACGCCGCGGCATGACGCCGCAAAAGAAACCGCGCGAGTCGAGGCAGTCGAGCTGGCCGACTTTACGCCCGGTTTTCGGTTCAATGACCCACACTTCGGTCGCGTCAGGTAACAGTGCGCGGACTTCCAGCCCCGCCTCGGTGCAGTGCATGCCAAGCACGGAAAAGGGATCCGCAAAATGGCCGGCAATCAGAGCATTAACCACGTCTCTGTCGATACGTTCGGACATGCTATTCATCCTGTTATAAGTGTCGCTGTTTTGTTTCTCTGTAGCGACTTTTTTGACCTGAACGGCGCGGTAAAAACCCGCTTCCTTTTCGCGCCATCCCACCTTCGGGGCAAACCTCTCCCTTAAAGCATAGCCAAGGCTTTATCTGACTCCTGGTAAAAATTGATCCATACGCAATGACTCCTTGTTCTACGTATAAAGTGACAGGCGTAAAAAAGGGGTGACTCAGCACCCCTTCTTTCATTTTGTTACGCTAATTGTCGCAGCATGCGACGTAGCGGCTCGGCGGCGCCCCAGAGGAGCTGATCGCCGACGGTGAAGGCCGAGAGGTACTCCGGCCCCATATTCAGCTTACGCAAACGCCCGACCGGCGTGGTCAACGTGCCGGTGACCGCCGCAGGCGTCAGCTCGCGCATGGTGATTTCGCGATCGTTTGGCACCACCTTGGCCCACGGGTTGTGCGCGGCCAGCATCTCTTCGATGGTCTGGACCGACACGTCCTTTTTCAGCTTCAGGGTGAACGCCTGGCTGTGGCAGCGCAGCGCGCCGATGCGCACGCACAGACCGTCAACCGGGATGACGTCATGAGTTGCGAGAATTTTGTTGGTTTCCGCCTGGCCCTTCCACTCTTCGCGGCTCTGGCCGTTGTCGAGCTGTTTGTCGATCCACGGAATCAGGCTACCGGCCAGCGGTACGCCAAAGTTATCGACCGGCAGATCGCCGCTGCGGGTCAGTTGGGTGACCTTGCGTTCGATGTCGAGAATGGCCGAAGCCGGGTTCGCCAGCTCGTCCGCAACGTAGTTATACAGGCCGCCCATCTGGCTCAGCAGTTCACGCATATGGCGTGCGCCGCCGCCGGAGGCCGCCTGATAGGTTGCCACAGACGCCCACTCAACCAGATCGTTAGCGAACAGGCCGCCCAGCGACATCAGCATCAGGCTGACGGTGCAGTTGCCGCCGACGAAGGTTTTGACGCCTTTGTTGAGACCGTCGGTAATGACAGCCTGGTTCACCGGATCCAGAATGATGATGGCGTCATCTTTCATGCGCAGCGACGAGGCCGCATCAATCCAGTAACCCTGCCAGCCGCTTTCACGCAGCTTTGGATAGATTTCGTTGGTATAATCGCCGCCCTGGCAGGTGACAATAATGTCGAGTGCCTTTAACGCCTCCAGATCGAAGGCGTCCTGCAATGTGCCACCGCTATGGGTGCCAAACGCGGGCGCAGCCTGACCAAGCTGGGAGGTGGAGAAGAAGACCGGGCGGATAGCGTCGAAATCGCGCTCTTCTACCATGCGTTGCATGAGTACAGAGCCGACCATTCCGCGCCAGCCGATAAAACCAACATTTTTCATAACGTGTTTTCCTGCAGAGGTGTGTGCTGTTGTGCTGACCCCGTTTTCCGTCACTGGACGCAGGGGCCTCACCACATTACAAAATGCAGCCAAAGTCGCAAGTGAAAAAATTCAATGATTCGTCATCATTAAGTAAAGCAGCTTATTTGACACGCTCATTATTCGGAGCGTGAAAAGTCATTATCAGGGAACAATGTCATGAGTGAAATTCTTTCTGCCGCGGTTTTATTGATCCTGATTATGGATCCGCTGGGAAATTTGCCGATTTTTATGTCGGTGCTGAAACACACGGAACCCAGGCGCCGCAGGGCGATCATGATACGTGAGCTGTTGATCGCACTGGTGATAATGCTCATTTTCCTCTTCGCCGGAGAGAAAATCCTCGCCTTCCTGAATCTGAGCGCGGAGACCGTTTCTATCTCCGGAGGCATTATTCTGTTCCTGATTGCCATAAAGATGATTTTTCCCGGCAACGAGGGCGGCAGCAATGGGTTACCGGCCGGTGAAGAACCCTTTATCGTACCGCTGGCCATTCCACTGGTGGCCGGGCCATCATTGCTGGCAACGTTAATGCTGCTGTCGCACCAGTATCCGAACCAGATGGGGCATTTGATTATCGCGCTGATGCTCGCCTGGGGCGGCACGTTTGTGATACTGCTGCAGTCGGGGCTGTTTTTGCGCCTGCTCGGCGAGAAAGGCGTGAACGCGCTGGAGCGCCTGATGGGGCTGATCCTGGTCATGCTCGCCACGCAGATGTTCCTCGATGGCATTCGGGTGTGGATGAAGGGTTAAGTAAAAGCAAAACGGCAACCTTCTGGTTGCCGCTTTTGTGTCAGACCTCGCTTCCTTTTGGAAGACGCTTGTCGATCTCACCCTACCCGCTCAATCACCGCTGTACTCACCGTAAACGACGTTGGCGTGCATACCGCCAGGCTTAAGCCTTGATGCTGCAAATCGCTGAGGTGCTGGTTCAGCGGCGCGGTGCTGTCATAGCTGACAATCTGCCAGGCGCTGCCGCCGCGCTGCTTGACCATCGCTTCTTTGCGCGTCCAGATGCGCCAGAACGCCGTCAGGCGCTGCTCTTCAGATTCACGCTCAATCTCAATATGCTCGTTGCCGGTAAACGTCGCGTTGGATAACTGCTGCCACTGCAGGCGTGGACGAAGCGTTTCGATATCGCAGCCTACTTCGCCCTCATCGCTGAGCAACAAGGCAATGTCGTCGCCGCTGTGGCTCAGGTTAAACCACAGCGTATGGCGTTCATCGAACCCCGGCTTGCCCTGTTCACCGAAGTGAATTTCCGGCAGCGGTGACACCGCATGACACAGCAGCGCACGTCCGGCAAGCCAGGCGCTGCGACGCTTTCCTTCCGGCGCCTGTTCAGCAAGCACCTGCGGCAGCGTCGTCAGACTGAGGGTCGAAATTTTCCCGAGGAACAGCCGATACATCGTTACTCCCAGCGTTTAATGACAATCGAAGTGTTGATCCCGCCGAAGGCGAAGTTGTTGCTCTGCAAAAACTCACAGTCGATAGCCCGTGACTCTCCCATAATGTAGTCCAGATCGCCACATTGTTCGTCCGGCTGCTGCAGGTTAAGCGTGGGCGCAAACCAGCCTTCACGCAGCATTTGCAGGCTCATCCAGGCTTCTAACGCGCCGCAGGCCCCGAGCGTATGCCCGAAGTAACTTTTCAGCGATGAGATTGGCGTACGGTTACCAAACACCGCAGCCGTGGCCTGACTTTCCGCGATATCACCGCGGTCAGTAGCCGTGCCGTGCGCGGAAATATAACCGATGTCCGACGGCGCAAGTCCCGCCTGGCCCAGCGACTGCTCCATGCAAACCTGCATCGTTTCCTTCTGCGGCTGGGTGATATGCGCCGCGTCGCAGTTGGTCGCAAAACCGATGATTTCGCCATAGATGGTCGCTCCGCGCGCTTTCGCATGCTCCAGTTCTTCCAGCACCAGCGTGCCTGCGCCTTCGCCAATCACCAGCCCGTCACGGTTAACGTCAAACGGAGAGGGCGTGGTAGCGGGCGCATCGTTGCGCTGGCTGGTGGCGAACAGCGTGTCGAACACCGCCGCTTCAGAGGGGCAAAGCTCCTCTGCCCCGCCCGCGACCATCACGGTCTGGTAGCCGTGACGAATGGCTTCGTACGCATAGCCAATCGCCTGACTGCCGGAGGTGCAGGCGCTGGAGGTCGGGATCACGCGCCCGCGCAGGCCGAAGAACAGCCCGGTGTTGACGGCGGTGGTGTGCGGCATCATCTGCACGTAGGTGGTGCCGGTAATGTTGTTGGTGTGCTTTTCGGTCAGCATCGTGGCGAACTCGCTCACCGGCCCGGTGCTGCCGGTTGACGAACCATAGGCAATACCGGTTTCACCGTTGGTCAGTACCGGGTTGTCGATAAGCCCTGCCTGCTCCAGCGCCAGTTCGCTTGCGCGGGTGGACATCAGCGACACGCGACCCATCGCGCGGATACGCTTGCGGGTATAGTGCGCAGGCAGCGTGAAATCATCAATTGGCGCGCCGAGCAGCGTATGCAGCCCGTCGTAAACCTGCCACTCCGGCATTTTGCGTACCGCATTCTGATAGCTGCGCAGACGCGCGGACACCGCATCCCAGCTTTCGCCAAAGGCGGTCACGCCGCCCATGCCGGTAATGACGACGCGACGGGTCATAACATGCCTCCGTTAATGGAAATCACCTGACGGGTGACGTAGCCCGCAATGTCGGACATTAAATAGCTCGCAAGACCTGCGACTTCATCAGCCTGGCCCATACGTTTCATCGGAATAATATTCATCGCTTCTTTCAGCGCGGCCTCTTCCATCTCGATCATTCCGGTGTCAATAAGCCCCGGCGCGATGCAATTGACGGTAATTTTGCGCTTCGCAAGCTCAATGGCCAGCGCTTTGGTCGCACCAATAATCCCCGCTTTCGCCGCGCTGTAGTTTACCTGGCCGCGGTTGCCCATCACGCCGGACACCGAGGAGAGCGTAATGATGCGCCCGCCTTTGCGGGTCGAAATCATCGGCATAATGCACGGATGAATCACGTTGTAGAAGCTGTCGAGGTTGGTGTGGATCACGCGGTCCCAGTCATCCTCGCTCAGCGCCGGGAACGCGCCGTCGCGGGTGATACCCGCGTTGCTGACCACGCCATACCACGCGCCGTGCTGTTCGATATCGGCTTCCAGCACTTCGCGGCACTGCTCGCGATTGCCCACGTCGAACTGTAACAGGCGGCCTGTCCCCCCCGCGCGCTCAATGGCGTCGAGGGTATCCTGCGCGCCCTGCCGATCGCTGTGGTAATGCACGCCAACGGTAAAACCATCGGCGGCAAGCTTCAGCGCGATCGCGCGGCCAATGCCTTTACTGGCCCCGGTGACCAGAACTGAACGACTCATGATGACGCTCCCTGTTGAAACAACGTGGTTAATTCTTCCTGTGAGGGCTGGAAGGTATTGACGCGTCCGCTGGCAAGCGTTTCGCCGCCTGCGGTAATGGCACACTCAAAGCTGCCGAAACGCTCGTCCTGCATCAGCAGAGTAACGGTGATATCGAGCTGGCTTTCGGCAGCCAGTTCGCCGTTAGCGCACTTCAGCTCGCGCGCGCCCAGCACCATGCCGAGGCTAATTTGCGCCTCACCGCGCTGCTGGCGATGCCAGCCGGACCAGACGCCGACGGTCTGCGCCATTAACTCCATCGCGTACCAGCCCGGCAGGTTGCCGTTGGCGTCGAGGAACGGCGCAAGCACGCCGCGGCGGTTCACCACAACCTGGCAGACGGCCTGCTCTTCGGTAACGCTCAGCACGGTTTCGAGCAGCAGCATCGGCGCGTCGTGGGGCAGATAAGCGCCCGGTGAGAAATAGTGGCTCATGCCCTTCTCCCCAGCAGGATGCTGGCGTTGTTGCCGCCAAAGGCGAATGAATTCGACAGAATAACCGGCCGCACCAGCGGCTGCGGCGCACTAAGAATGCCGCAGGGCGGAAGCTGAGGGTCGGCGGGTGCCTGACTGAAGTCCTGCGCCGGAAGCGGCAGGTCACGCGTTAAGATCAGCCAGCTCAGCGCCGCTTCGGTAATGCCCGCCGCGCCCAGCGTGTGCCCGGTCAGATGTTTCGTAGAGCTGCACGGCACGCTTTCGCCAAACAGCGCGTGAACGACGGCAGATTCCACCTGGTCATTCAGCGGCGTTGCGGTGCCATGCAGATTGATATACCCCACATCCTGCGGTTGCAGGTTCGCATCGGCCAGCGCCTGCTGAATGGCGCGAATGGCGCCTGAGCCCTCAGGATGCGGCGCAGAAATATGGTGTGCATCGCTGGATTCGCCCACGCCCAGCAGCGCCACGGGCTGAGGTTCGCGGGTCAGCAGCATCAGCGCAGCGCCTTCGCCAATGGTGATGCCACAGCGGTCGCGGCCAAACGGCTGGCACAGCGTGGTCGAGAGCGACTCTAAACTATTGAAACCGTTAACCGGCATGCGGCTGAGCGTGTCGGCACCGCCGACAAGCGCCACATCGACCAGGCCCGCGTCAATCAGCCGACGACCGCTGATCATTGCGCGCGCACTGGATGAACAGGCAGTGGAAAGCGTATAGGCCGGGCCTTCCAGCTTCAGCCAGTTGCGCAGGAAACGCGACGGGTCGCCAAGCTCCTGCTGTGCGTAGCGCCAGTCAGGGCTCTCTTTGCCGTTCAGCGTCATGTCCGCATGGATGTCGCCTTCATCCAGCCCGGAGGTGCTGGTGCCCATGATCACCGCCACGCGGTCGCGGCCAAAGCGGGCGATGGCGTCGTCCACCTGCGGCTGAATTTGCGCCAGCGCCGCCAGCAGCAGCTGGTTATTGCGGGAGCGGTGCGCGGCAAAGGCATCGGGAATCACAGGCAGCTCGCCATCGACGCCGCCAAGTACGGCGGCCACGTCGCCCTGCAACCAGCCCTCACGCTCGCGCATCCCCGGTGCAGTGCCTGCACAGAGGTTAGCGGCAATCTCGTCCGGCGTGTTGCCCAGCGCGTTAATCATGCCTGCGGCAGCTATGTAGATCATCTCAGTCACCCAGGTATTGAATGGTGATGTGGTAGTTAAAGACGAGCTGTTCGATGCTGATCGGCTCACGCTTGCCCTTACGCTGCAGGTAAGTGATTTCGGTCACCAGCTTGCCGCCCGCGTTGCGAAGCTCACGTTTATCCCCACGATCCGTCAGCGTCCAGCCCTTCGGCAACTGCGGCGTCCAGGCGCTCAGCGGCCAGTGACTCAGCATCACGTCGGCCAGCACCTGGCTTGCGGGTGGCAGCTGTGGCACTACGATGGACTGCTCGGTGTGAATCCCCTGTTCATCATAGGTGACGAGGAAGAGACGAATGCCGACGGACGACAGCCCTGCCAGCGTCAGCTTTTTATCATCAGCGTTCAGCATCACCAGCAGCGACTGAGTTTTGCCGTTGAACGTGCCGGTCAGCAGCTGCTGTGAACTGACCGCTGGCGTAATACCGGGCGCCGGCAGCGTGACCTGCGTGCCAGGCTGAAGCCACGCCTGGGGGCGACCATTTTCATTCCGGGATGAATGGCTACAGCCGGTCAGTATCAACACAGCAGCGAGCCAGAATATACGCATCATCATTAATACCTCAAAATCTACCGGGTGGTGCGATTGCCGGGTGGCGCTAACGCTTACCCGGCCTACAAGCCCGGTTGACATATGTGTTTGTAGGCCCGTGCAAGCGCAGCGCCGCCGGGCGAGTTTCATGACCTTTTTCTTTTTTTGCCCGACATCGCCAGCGGCGACAGCAGAAACGCGGTGAAAATCCCGCTCACCAGCACGATGCCGAAGCTGCTTATGGCCTGGGTGGCGCTGAACACCAGCATGCCGAGCGTCAGGAGCGTGGTGATCATGGCCAAAGTAATCGCCAATAGCGACGTCAGCGGCGTACCGCGCGGGTTGCTGAAAAACAGGGTGTAGTTGATGCCAATGCCGAGCACCAGAACCAGCGCCAGCAGGGAGAACAGGTTCACCGTGTGGCCGCTAAACGCCAGCACCGCCAGCCCGCAGCCAAGCGACAGCACCGACGGCACCAGGCTTATCAACCCTTTACGCCAGCCCAGGCGCAGCATTGCGCCAACAGCGATCACCACCAGCGCCACGCCGAGCAGCGCCGTTAAAATGGTGCGATACAGCATAAACAGAGCGTCGAATGAGGCTTTACGGTCGTTCCACGCCACGCCTTCAGTGTTATCGGCCAGACGTTGCAGCGCAGCGCTGTCCTTCACGCCGTCTACCGGCACCAGCACGCCACTTTTAGCGTCAGCCAAGGTCAGCCAGAGCAGACGCCAGCCTTCGCTGGCCGGGCTCTTCAGCCACGCCTCAACGCTCACCGGCATCGATGATAAATCAGGGGTCACGGTCTGCAATCCGGCGGTGTTCAGCGCTTTTACCACCGCTGGTGCAGCCTGCTTCAGCAGAGCTAAATCCTGCTGCTGGCGCGCGACGGAATTGAGCGGCAGCGTACGGAACTGAGCAAAATCACCGGCGACACGCGCTTTTTCAAGCTGCGGCGTGAAGGCCTCCAGCCGCTCCAGCGTCTGCTGAGCCGTATCGCCGTACACCACGAACCATTTCTGATCGACGCTTTGTCCGGTGAGCGCAGTAATCTTTTTCTCCTGCATCAACAGGTGCTGCGGCAGCGCCTGAAGCTGCGAAATATCGTCATTCACGCGCAGCTGTGAAAGCCCCGCCAGCGCAAACAGCGCCAGCACGAGCGGCAGGCCAACGGAGAGCTTTTTATTGCGCCGCCACGCCGCCAGCCAGCGCAGCATCAGTGCCATCATCGGCACCGGTCGTACCGGCAGGCCGCGGCACAGCCACGGATGCCAGAAAATCACCGTCAGGCAGGAGGCGCTCAGGCCTGCTGCGGCAAATACTGCCATCTGGCGAATGCCGGGGAACGGGGCAAGCATCATGATGAGGTAGGCAGCAACCGTGGTCAGCAACGCCAGCAGCAGCGCATTGCGCACCTTGAGCAGGCTTTCCCAGGTTGAGCTTTGCTCACCGTGCACCATCCTTTCAGTCAGGTAGTAAAGCGTGTAGTCGGCGGAAATGCCGATGATGCTCATGCTCATCACCAGCGTCATCAGGTGCAGCTCGCCGAACAGCAGCAGCGTCATCACCGTACCTGCGGCGGCGCCAATGCCGATGGAAATCAGGCACAGCAGCAGCGGCCGCAGCGAGCGGAAGACCAGCACAATCAGCAGGATCACCCCCAGAATCGTCGCCACGCCCAGCGTAGAAACGTCATGCTTCGCCTGCTGGCTGGCGTAGTCGCTGTAGAACATCGTGCCGCGCGACAGCACCTTCGCCTGCGGGAACTGCGCTTTCAGCTCCGCTTCCAGCGCCGCCAGCTGCGTCACGCGCTGGTGGGTTTGCTGCATGTCGAACGACGACCCTTTCAGCTCACCGTGCAGCAGATACCAGTAATTTCCAGCTTCATCTTGCGCCACCAGCCAGCCGTCCATCAGCCGAAGCTTTTGGCCGTTCTGCGCCAGCGCCAGCTGTGAGCCACGCATCAGCATCAGCGGATCGTTATTGAGCTCTTTACCGCTGACGCCAGAAAACGCCGAGTAAAGCTGCGACAAAATCCACTGCGCCTGGGCTTCGCCGCCCTGTTGCAGGCGCGCACGCGTTGCCGGGTCGATCAGGCCGTTGCGATGCTGAAAGAAAAACGTGCCCCATGCCTGCTGGCTTTTGGCATCCATCTGGCCTTTAACTTCACTCAGCGCGCCGGAGTTTGCCAGCAGCACCTGCCAGCGTACCGCAACCGCCGGGTCGGCGGTTTTGCCGGGGCTGACCATCCACACCAGTTGGCTATCCAGGCGCTGAATAAAGCCGTCACTCAGCGCAGGCGGAATGGTGCCCAGGCTTTGTGAGGGCAGCATCGCCAGTACGCTGCTGTTCAGACGCGCACGCGGCAGCATCAGCACCAGGGCGACAAGCAGAATAAGGCACAGTACCAGCCAGCCGAAGGCGGCGCGGCGGGCGTTACTCGGCGGCAAAGCGCTTACGTTCGTCATCGGTCAAAGTCGCTGGCGTCAGGCGTTGGTGGCTTAAAGTGATGTCCGTAAGATCGCCCTGCTTATCGTTCAGTTGGATCGTTTCCAGATACGTCTTGCCGCTCAAATCGATGGAAGTAAAAATCTTATCCAGCGGCGTGACGACGGGCGTCAGCTTCAGCGTCCAGCGGTCGCTGCCCTTGTCCTGAAAATCGATGCGGAAGTTCTGCTCCAGCACTTTGCGGTCGGCCTGAAACAGCGCGCGCAGCAGGTGGTTAAACTGGAACATCTGCGGATTGTTGTCGGCGGTAATGGTCTGCGGCGGCTGGCCGTTGATGATCTGCACCATCCGCGTGTCATTGAGCATCAGGCGCATCGGGAACGGCGAGGTCTGATCCCACAGCAGCCCGGTGTCGCGGGCGATCAGCATTTCACCCTGCGAGCGCAGCGGCTGCGGCATCTCTTTGATGGTGCGCGTCTGGTCGAAATGGGCACGCACCAGCGGCTGTTCGGTAAAGCGCTGCTGGAGTTCGTCCAGCGTGACGGCATGCGTGAACGGGGACAGCGGCAGAATGACGAAAGGCCAGAGCTTCATGATGCCACTCCCATACGTTCAAACAGAACCGCCGGGCTGACGAAGCACAGCTCTTTGCTTTTCTCCTCTACCGCCACCTGAATGGTGTAGCCGGTGGTGGTGCGTTTTCCGCTGGCCGCGTCGAAGATTTCATAGCCGATGCGCAGGCGGTTTTCATACTCTTCGAGCTTCGCGCGTACGCGGATGGTTTGCTCGAAGGTCACCACGTCGCGGTACTTCACGCGCGTATCCACAACGGGCCAGACGTAGCCGGATGCTTTCATCTGGCGATAGCCATAGTCGAACTGGTTGAGCAGCGCCTCGCGGGCGATTTCGAAATAGCGGAAATAGTTGCCGTGCCACACCACGCCCATCATATCGACGTCGTGAAACGGCACGGTGATTTCAACTTCGGTGGTAAAGCGGGGATCGTTGAGCACCCGTTACTCCTTCTCGGTCGCGTCCGGCAGCTGCCAGAAATCAAAAAAGTTAAACCAGTCGAGCGGCGACGAGAGCGCGTAATGCTCCAGGCGCTGCGCGTAGCGGTCGACGGCATTCTGCAAAGCCTGCTGGCGCTCACCGCGCGGCAACACCAGCGGGTCGGCAAAAGGCTCGCAGTGAACGTGCAGTTTGCCCTGCTGCTTAAGAGCAAAAATCATCAGCACCGGGCATTTCAGCACCGAAGCCAGAATAAAGGGCCCCTGCGGGAACGGCGCGGGTTGCCCCATAAACTCGCTCCAGATAACGCGCCAGTCGCCGCCGCGCTGCGGGTTGACCGCAATTCTGTCGCCGACGATCGCCACCCATTCGCCCTGATCAAGCTTCTCTTTCAGCAGCATCGCGGTGTCCGGCCCCACGTCGGTAACGGAAATCAGGTTGATGCCCGACTGCGGGGCGTTCTCTTCCATCACCTGCTTGAAGCGCTGAGCGTTCTCATTAAACACCAGCGCGTTGATGGTACGAGTGGAGAGCGCGCGACAGGCTTCGACATCCCCGAGGTGCGAGGCTAACAGCAGCTTGCCTTGCGGCGCTGACATATCCAGCGCGGCCTGTGCTCCGGACGCAAAAACGATATCCCGCCCCGGCTTCAGTTCGCCGCGCCAGCTGGCGATTTTGTCGAGAATGGCGTGACCAAAGCGCATAAAGTGGTGAAAGCTGTTACAGCGGGCGGGCTGCGGCAGGTTACGGGCAGCCAGTTCACGTTTCGTGACGGCAATCCACTGCTGCGACGCACGGCGCGGAGCGCTTGCGGTGAGCCAGAATACGGCGATTACCGGCCACAGCAATAGAGAAAACGCACCACGACCGAAGGTTCTCCACACCCAAATCATCAGGCGCATGCCCCATAAGCCTTTCGCTTCGGGCTGCTTCGCCCAGTGCTGCGTGCGACGGCGCATAAGCAAAGAGGGAATACGCGGCAGCATGCCGAAGAACAGGCGCGTATGCATCCACGAAATGCGCAGGTTGTCCTTCAGCGCGTCGAAGTGCGACAGGCCGTCCTGCGGATAGGTCACACGGGTCGGCACAAAATAGCTGGTGTTGCCCTGCCAGTAGAGGCGCACCATCACTTCGGTATCAAAATCCATGCGATTACCGAGCGGCACGCGGCGGGCGAGCTGCAGCGTCGGTGCTACCGGGTAAACGCGAAAACCGCACATGCTGTCTTTAAGCTGGAGAGAAAGCGTCTCAATCCATACCCAGACGTGCGTGACGTAGCGCCCGTAAAGGCGCGAGCGCGGCACGGAATCATCGTAAACCGGCCGCCCGGAAATCAGCGCGTCCGGGTGTTTTTCGGCAAGCGTGAGCAGGCGAGGAATATCCTCAATGGCGTGCTGACCGTCTGCGTCGACCTGCACCGCATGGCTGAAGCCCGCACGCTGCGCCTCTTCCAGCCCTCGAATAACGGCGGCCCCTTTGCCCGCGTTTTCGGGCAGGCGCACCAGCGTAATGTGTTCATGGTCTGCCGCGAGGGCTTCAAGCATCTCGCGTGTGGCGCTCTCGCTGCCGTCATCCACGATAATGCACGGCATCTGAAACGCAGACAGCCGGGCAAGCACGCTCGCCATCATCGCACCGTGGTTATAGCAGGGGATCAGAATGCAGGGGGTAAAGGTTACCGACATAACCGGATCTTTCCGCTACTGGCGGTATACCGTGCTTCGCCGTCATGGCGCTCGTAGCTGAAGGTCAGGATCTGCTTTTCCGCCAGCCAGGTAAGCCGGAGCGTAACGGTGGTTTCCGGCAGCAGCGGCGCCTGAAACTTCACGTTCTGAATGCTGTGAAAGCGATAGTCGGGGGCCAAAAGCGTGATGGCGTAATGCATTACCCAGTCCAGTTGCGCCACACCAGGCAGCAGCGGCTGGACGTCAAAATGCCCCTGAAACCAGAACAGCTCCGGGTCCAGATGCAGCGTCAGAGATAACGACTGCGGCTGTGTCTGCTGACGTTCAATTTCGCGAGGCTTCATGAAAACAGCTCCTGCAACTGCGCGTAAACACGCTTGTTCATGCTGTTGACCGGGATGTCATCCACCACGCGCCAGTAGCGCGGCACGGCAACGGATTCCAGCCACGGCTGCAGCGCCCGACGCCAGGCCTGCTCCTGCGCTTTTCCGCCGCTGGAGTGCCACTGTTCACGTGCGCTTTCGGTGAGCACCAGCACCACGCCGATGCCCTGACGCCCTCCGCGCGAAACGGGGAGCGCGGCCGCATCAACAATCCCTTCCAGCGCCATCAGCCGTCTTTCCACTTCGCTCAGCGACACGCGCTTCTCTTCAATTTTCACCACCCGCCCACGGCGACCCGCAAGGCGAAAACCGTCGTCAACCAGCTCAATCATGTCGTCCAGCAGCAGGCCCGCTTCGTCGTGCAGCAGCGGTGAAAGCAAGCGCCACTCCTCACCTTCCGCCCGCAGCGTTATGCCCGGGAAAAGCTGCCAGGAGGTGCCGTTGTCGATGCGCTGACGCCAGGCAACAATGCCGGTTTCCGTGCTGCCGTAGATTTCATCCGGCCAGACGTTGAGCCAGCTCTGCGTCTCTTTCACCTCTTTCCATGGCAGCATGCCGCCTGCGGAAAGGATCATCCCGACCGGCGGCGGCGAAAGATTCGGGTCGAGGCGTTTAAGAAACGCCGGGCTGCTGATAAACACATAGCGATGCTCTGGCGGCAGTGCGCTCAGCTGTTCGGCGTAATAAAGCATCGACGCATGCAAAGGCAGCCCGCAGGCCATCGGTAAAAAGATGCGGAACGTCAGGCCATAGAGATGCTGGGGCACCACAGACGCCACCACCCGACAGCCTTCAAGACGCTGCTCAAATCGCGCATACAGCATGCACGCTTCGGCATCGAGCAGAGCGACGGGCTTAATGATTTTCTTCGGCAGGCCGGTTGAGCCGGACGTAAAGAGCTCCACGTAGCTGTCCGCAGGAACCGGCGGCAGCGTGATGTTGCTGTGAGAAACGTTTTCAGCGGCAGCGACCACAATCTGTGGGCTGTCGCAGGCAAGCGGATTTTCGCTGAGGATACCGTCGAACAGCTCCTGCTGTTCGCCGAGCAGCGAGGCGCGACAATGGCCTGGAATCACCGGAATTTTGCCCGCGTGCAGCGTCGCCAGCAGCGCCACGACAAACAGATAGCTGTTTTCGAAACAGAGTGCCCAGCGCTCGCCGGGCTGCTTTTCCAGCGCCTGGAACAGCGACCCGACGTCATGTCGCAGGTCGCCTAGCTGCCATTCACGTGCGCCGAGCCACGCGATACGGGTATCGTCAGGGCGTAAAGGATTGAGCCACTGCGACAGCGGAAGGGGGTGTGTCATGGTTGTACTCTTTTCATCAAACGTCGGCGAACCAGCCATTCACCAGCCATCAGGATACCCATCAGCAAATAGGCGATAACGCCATTCCACGCGGTCCACAGCCGCATATCGCCATGCAGAGCGGTGAACAGCGCTACCGAGCCGTTCACGATAAAAAACAGACACCAGATGCGGGTCACCTGTCGGGTATAGCGCACGCCTTCCGGTGGCAGATTCGGTTCACGCAGCCGGGCCAGGCGTTCTACCAGCGGCATAGCGCTCCACAGCGATCCGCCAAACACGGCCAGCATCACCAGGTTCACCACCACCGGATAGAACAGCAGCAGCTGGTGCGCTTTGAGCACGCTGCTGGCAACGCACAGCGCAATGCCTGCCAGCGCCACGCTTTGTAGCACCCGCCGCATTGGCCCGGCCTGCTTACGCACCTGGAACAAACGCAGAAGCAGCAGCACCGCCATCACCGGCAGCAGCCAGTGCAGGCCGTTATGCGCCAACCCAAACCCGACCAGCAGCGGCCAGGCCAGAACGATGGTACCTGTCGCCAGCCGCATTAACGGCAGCGAACGAAAGCCGGACACGCAGATTACTCGTCGCGCAGCAGACGGCTGACGGCATCGACCACATCCTGAACGGTGCGGACGGACTTAAACTCTTCGGGTTTAATTTTCTTACCGGTTTTTTTCTGTAGGTGGACGACCATGTCGACGGCGTCGATACTGTCCAGCTCCAGATCTTCATACAGGCGGGATTCAGGCGTGATGCCCTGAGGGTCGATTTCAAAGAGCTTGTGCAGAAGTTCGGTGACTTCCTGAAAAATGGTTTCTTGTTCAGTCATAACGGACTCGTCTTTACGCGCGTTGGGCGTGAATAAAGGACGCCAGTGTAGCGACGGAATAGAAATGCTGGCGCATCTCTTCGCTTTCGGCTGAAAGCACCACGCCGTACTGATTTTTTACCGCCAGCCCCAGCTCCAGCGCATCGATGGAATCCAGGCCTAAGCCGTCGCCAAAGAGAGGGGCATCGGTGTCGATATCATCCGCTGATAACTCGTCAAGATTCAGGGTCTGAATAATGAGGTTTTTTATTTCTGAATAAAGGGCTTGCATCATTAATTCCTGCCAAAAGAGATCTTTCCCGGTCAGGTTTCCGGGTGGGACTGCTGTAACTGCGACAAAAATAGCCGGTTGAGCTGGCGTGCGGCCAGTGCCGGTTCTTGTAAGTTTGCATCATAAAAGTCGGTGAAGGCGAGGCGCTGGCCCACATTCACATCGAATATTGGCTTCACCGGCGGCACATCATACCACTTGCTCTGTTTATCAAGCATGCGTTCGCTGCAGCGGATTGTCACAATTCGCACATCGCTTGCGCAACGCACGGCAATATTTGCGGCACCGCGCTGGAGCGTCATGGGCTCACCGTAGCGGGTGCGGGTGCCTTCCGGGAAAATCAGAAGGGTATCGCCGTTTGCCAGACGCTGCTGGCAGGCGGGCAACAGGCTTTCGGCCTGGCTGTTAATCAGATAATCCGCGCTGCGAATGACGCCGCTCATAAAAGGATTGTGCAGAAGCGACGCTTTGACCATGCAGTCAGTTTCCGGCATGACGGAGGCCAGCATCACGTAATCGAGCAACGACGGGTGGTTGGCAACCACAAGGCAGCCCTTTTCATCGCGTAAGACGGCTTCGCCGTGCACGCGGTAATCCAGCACCCCCATCACGCGGGTGACCCACAGAAAAAAGCGGAAACTTTGCGAGATGCTGCGCCGGGCGATATGACGGCGGCGCGCGGCATTGCGCACGCAAACCAACAAAATATTAAACCAGATGAGCGACAGCAGCAGGCCGCCAATGCCGAACAGCGAGAAGCAGAATCCGGTCGCGAAGATGCGCCACAGGCGGTTGAGTTGCGAACTGGCACGGCTCATTGGCGGCTCCAGCACCAGCGAGCCACTTCGCCGTCGATGGCAAATTCACGGTCGCCATTCAGGTAGTGGCGCAAAAATATCAGGCTTTGCGGCAGACTATTTTCCTCTTCGCTGCCGCCCGGCTGCGTGGTGCAACTGAACGTTGCTCCCGCTTCAAATACCATCGCACAGGCGTAGGCCCAGGCTGGCATGTCGGCGGGTACGCTGGCGTGATAAAACGCGGGTAAGGAACCGTCAAAATCGACCATCAGCACCCGCTGATAGCCCGCCTGCAGCAGGCTGGTAACTTCGCACAGCCCCTGCTGGAAGGTGTCTTTTCCGGCGGCAAGCGAGGAGGAGACAACAGGCTGCTTCGCCGCGATGGTCAGGTTGCCGACGGCGGAATTGTGCACGGAGAGGGCGAAATCGGTAGGTGAAACGGCCTGCCCGGTGGCCAGCGCTTCGAGAATACGGTAATTACGCTCCAGCTCACCGTGCCGACTGGTGTAGAGCACGGCATCAATGGCGTGTTTTTGCAGCATCGACATTCCGCATTCCACGGCAAGCCTGCTGCCGGAGCTGAGTCGACGCGCGGTCATCATCGGCAACGTCGTGAGTTTCGCCTGCGGGGCTTGCGGGTCAATGGCGCGCGCGTGGTCCGCCCAGTCGAACCACTGCGTGACGTCGCTAAGGCCAGGCGCGCGGGCCTGCCAGTCGGTAAGGTGTAATGCAAAATTCATCAGTGCAGCCTGGTCTGTCGGGACTTTTAAGACGTTATGCCATCAGTTATCGTTTTATTCACGCGGCAATCGCTGGGGCCGCTGTTTTCGCTCACATCCTACAATGTTGTCGGCAGGCTGGCGAATACCTGTAAGGCAGAGTGCTCTTAAATTGAGACTTTTCTCCCGATGGCGAAAACCGCCGCCGGGATATCAGCCCGTTTCAGGCTAATATCCCGCAACAACGATTACTGCTGGGCCGCGCTGGAAAGGCTAATCTGAATATCTTTATCCAGGTTATGCACCCAACGATTGTAGTTTTTATGAATTTTACCACCGGACGCCATCAGGTTGGTACTGCCATCATATTTGATGATGTAGCTGCTGGCGGAATACTGCACGAGAATATTGGCGATATGGTCGCGTGCCTGCTGGCGGCCTTTAATCACGCCCGGGCCAGCGTCGGTCATAATCCACTGGCGATTCAGGCCAGCTTTTAAAATAGCATTTCGCACCTGAGCTTCGGTGTGACCCGCGGCAACAGGACTCTGAACTGTTTCAATCGGTGCGGTACGGGACACGCACCCGGCCAGCACGCCCACAACGGCAGCGGCGGCAAACCATCTCACTAACTTTTTCATCAATAACTCCATTCAATACGTAAAGCAATGCGTGATTAAAACAAGCGATATTCAAACCGTATATCAACGTAAAGTGAAATTGTTATTCTGGCCACTCGGCCATTCACTTTGCGTTATTTAAACGTTAAAAGTGAACGACGAATTAAGCACAGTTGCTAATAACGACGGTTTGTAAAATGATAAAGGAGTGACGCAATGGCTGCAACTGTAAGCATTGTTAATACGCTGATAATATTTATCGCCATTAATATCGTGTGCATTTCTGAATTATTCTGGCAGAATTTTAGTTAGGCTGATAGTAATATTCTGGCGAATAAAAATAAAACTACCCAAAAGGGTAGTTTTATTCACTGGCAACGGCGCTATCCGGGAAGCCGACTTTTGGGTCGCCCTGGTCCCAGCAGGATCGCCAGCTTGCTGCCGCCTTTGGTGGTTTCCATCCAAATCTTGCAGACGCTGGTGAGCGGCACCGACAGCAGCATCCCGACCGGGCCGAGCAGCCATCCCCAAACCAGTAAAGACAAAAAGACCACCAGCGTCGACATTCCCAGACGATGGCCCATCAGGCGTGGCTCCAGAATATTGCCGAGCACCATATGCACCGCCAGGAACAGGACACCCACCAGCACACACTCGTACCAGCCATTGAACAGCAGCGCCTGAAGCATGGGCGGAATAGCAGAAATCACCGACCCGATATTGGGCACGTAGTTGAGCAGAAACGCCAGCACGCCCCACATCAGCGCAAACTGTACGCCCATCAACAGCAGACCAATCCAGACGATGATGCCGGTCAGCAGGCTGATAAATGTTTTCAGCGCCAGATAATGTGAAACGCCTTTCAGCGCGCGGTGCAGCCCGGCGATATGGATCTGCGGATTGACCAATGCGAAACGCAGTTTGTACGGTACGTGGCGCACTTCAAACAGCATAAACACCACGGTCATCACCAGTAGCACAATGCTGGCCATCGCCCCGGAAAGCCCGGTCATCATCGTGGTGGCGAAGGTCATCATCTTGTCGGAATCCACGCCTTGCAGCATGCGCTCCAGCGACATGTGCATATGTAAAAACGGCAGTGAATCCTGTAAGGCCAGCAGCTTGTGGGTCAGCTCTTTATTGTATTTCGGCAACATGGCGACGAATTCATTGCCCGAGGCTGCCAGCAGGCCAACCAGCGCAGTAAGCACACAAAGCATCACAAACACCACGATCGAGATGGCTATCGGCCGCTTTACGCCGCGGCGAATAAACCAGGTGACCAGCGGATTGAGAACAATGGCGAAAAAGAGCGCTAGCAGGAGCTGAACGATGATGTCTGCTGCGGCGTGGATCCCGGCAAGAATGATCACCAGAGACGCCAGCTTTAACAGAATGTGTAAACCCGCTTTATCCGCGGCAGGTGTGGTCATGGTATTTTCCTTAATAAGCTATCGGCATTAAGTGTAGTGCGTTGCGGCGGGTTAATCGTCTGAAAGCGGGGCAAAAAAAAGCCCCGGTCGCAAAACCAGAGCTTGTCCGTCAGCGGGCTAATTTAGTTGATGACGATGGTGTTAATAATGTCTTCAGCCTGGGTCTGCGCTTTTTGCTGATTGTCAGCAGGCAGGGTGATTTGCAGGGTCAGCAGTTTGTCATCCACTTTGCCCAGCACCACGGAAGAGTACGCGGTCTGACCTTTTGCAGAGATGATGCTGTCGAGCTGCTGCAGGGTATGACCCTTCAGCTCGATGGATTTGTTGGTTACGACCTGCAGCTGCGGGTCACGGCCGCGCTGCTGCTCTTCCAGACGGGAAGCCAGCACGCCCAAGTCTTCACTGGTGTTGTCGCCCACAATCACGATCACGGCTTTCTGGCCTGTGGCGTCAGAATAAACGTGCATGTTATTGGCCTGAGTTCCCAATTTGCCGCTCTGATCGGTCATATCACCCGGCAGAGAGAAACTGAGTTTGCCGTCCAGTAATTTAACGGACTGGGCAGCCGCGTTGCTTTCGGCGGATGCTCCCTGGGCAGGGGCTTTGCTGTCACTGTTATCACAGGCCGCAAGACCCATTACCAGCAGGCCAATACCGGCGTATTTAACCAATTTGCGCATTGACATCTTCCTTTTGATATACGGCCATTAACGGCACATCCACGTATCTTATCACAACCCGTGAAATGCACGCTTACCCGTGCTGAAAAGCGGGGATTTCAGATTTATCTGCGAGCCTTTTCAACAGCATATTCAGCAATACGCCGTACATCGGCAGGAAGAATACGATACTGATGAGCAACTTGAAGCTGTAGTCGACCAGCGCGATTTCCTGCCAGTGGCTGGCCATAAACGGGTCCGTGCTGCGCCAGAAGGCAATGAAGAAGAAGGCGACGGTATCGCTGATATTGCCAAACAGCGTCGAGGCCGTCGGTGCAAGCCACCAGTGGCGGCTTTTACGCAGGCGGTTAAAGACGCCTACATCAAGGATCTGCCCCAGCGCATAGGCCATAAAGCTGGCGGCGGCGATGCGCGCCACGAACAGGTTGAAGCTGCCGAGGGCGGCGAAGCCCTGCCACTCGCCCATATAAAATAGCGAAGAGATGACATAGGAAATCAGCAAAGCCGGCACCATCACCGCAAAAATAATCCAGCGGGCCAGCGGCGCGCCAAAAATACGCACGGTTAAATCCGTGGCGAGGAAAATAAACGGAAAGCTGAAGGCGCCCCAGGTGGTGTGAAAACCAAAAACGGAGACCGGAAGCTGCACCAGATAGTTGCTGGACGTGATCACCAGCAGATGAAAAAGCGAAAGCCAGAACAACGCTTTTACGCGCTGGGCCTGAGAAAACATCGTCATATTGTGACCTTTTTAGTGGTTGGGGTGAGGGAACCCAATGAAAACCGCCGCATGATACTGCGTTCGTTGCGCTTTGCAACGGCTAATTTTCGCGCAATCGTTAACCTGCCTTGCGCCACAAAAAAGTGCGCGTAAACTAATGCGGTTTTTGACTGACTGAGTGAACCATGAGCGATCTTTTTTCTGCCGCTGACCACACCCTGGACGCACAAGGCCTGCGCTGCCCGGAGCCAGTAATGATGGTGCGTAAAACCGTGCGTACAATGCCCGTGGGCGAAACGCTGCTGATTATCGCCGACGATCCGGCAACCACCCGTGACATCCCCGGCTTCTGCCGCTTTATGGAACATGAGCTGATTGCTCAGCAAACCGAAAGTCTGCCTTATCAGTATTTGATTCGAAAAGGCCATTGATTCCTCAGGGCGGAAATTGTGATCCGCTCTGAAATATTGTTATCAAAACATTAAACCAACGTTTCACAATTGTAGCTTTTGTGAGGCGTCTCACCGTCGTTTTCCTGACACCAGGCTAGTTTTTAAACGCAAAATTAAAACAACGTTTTATTAAATACCCTGGAGACGACCGATGAAAATGACTGTAAGGCCATTTGTGGCCGCCCTTTGCCTGTCCACCGCCACCCTCATTTTTTCCCCTTTTCTTCTCGCACAAACCATCCGTGCCGCCGACGTTCACCCGGAAGGTTATCCGAACGTTGTCGCGGTGCAGCACATGGGGGAAAAGCTCAAACAGCAGACCAACGGCGAACTGGACATTAAAGTCTTCCCGGGCGGTGTGCTGGGCGATGAAAAGCAAATGATCGAGCAGGCGCAGATGGGGGCAATTGATATGATCCGCGTGTCGATGGCTCCCGTGGCGGCGATCCTGCCGGACGTTGAAGCCTTTACTCTGCCCTACGTTTTTCGCGATGAAGATCATATGCACAAGGTTATTGACGGAGATATCGGCAAACAGATTGGCGACAAGCTGACCAGCAACCCGAAATCGAAGCTGGTGTTCCTTGGCTGGATGGACTCCGGCACACGTAACCTCATTACCAAACAGCCGGTGGCGAAACCTGAAGATCTGAAAGGGATGAAAATTCGCGTGCAGGGGAGTCCGGTCGCCATTGATACCCTTAAAGACATGGGCGCAAACGCCGTGGCGATGGGCGTGAGCGAAGTATACAGCGGGATGCAGACCGGGGTGATTGACGGCGCAGAGAACAATCCGCCGACCTTCATCGCACACAACTACATGCCGGTTGCTAAAAACTACACTCTCAGCGGCCACTTCATCACCCCGGAAATGTTGCTCTATTCAAAAGTGAAGTGGGACAAGCTCAGCGCCGACCAGCAGCAAAAAATCCTTACCCTGGCCCGTGAGGCACAGATGGAGCAGCGTCAGCTGTGGAATGCCTACAACCAGCAGGCGCTGGAGAAAATGAAGGCCGGAGGCGTGCAGTTCAACGAAATTGACAAAGCATACTTCGTCCAGGCGACGGAGCCGGTACGTAAAGCCTATGGCGAAAAACATCAGGCTCTGATGAAAGCCATTGCCGACGTGCAGTAACCGTTCCGGAGCAGGAGGCGCTATGTCTGAGTCCTTTCCAAAATTGATGGACAAGCTGTATATGCTGGCGATGTGGGTAGCTGGTCTGTCGCTGCTGCTGATGACCATCGTTATCCCGATTGGGATTTTTTCCCGCTACGTGCTCAACCGGGGCGAGTCCTGGCCCGAGCCGGTGGCCATTCTGTGTATGGTGACCTTCACCTTTATCGGCGCTGCGGTGGGATACCGCGCGGGGTCGCACATTGCGGTCAACATGCTGACGGACCGTCTTCCCACAGGGCTGCAACGTACTGCTGCCCGGCTGGTCGATTTGATGATGCTCCTGATTACCGGGCTGATGCTCTGGTACAGCTACGGACTGTGCCTCGATCTTTGGGAGCAGCCGGTGGCCGAGTTTCCGCTGATGACCTCCGGGGAGACGTATCTGCCGTTGCCAATCGGCTCGACGGTGCTGATTTTATTCGTCATCGAACGTCTGCTGTTCGGCTCTCAGGAGAATCGTCCGGTGGTGCTAATCGGTAACCACGGTTAAGGGTTGTTCAATGGATGCATTTATTCTGCTTTTTACCCTCGCCATCCTGCTGGCAATTGGCATGCCGGTAGCTTTTGCCGTGGGGTTGAGCGCCGTAGCAGGCGCACTGTGGATAGATTTGCCGCTGGAAGCGCTAATGATCCAGATAACCAGCGGGGTGAATAAATTTACCCTGCTGGCGATCCCGTTCTTTATTCTCGCCGGAGCAATTATGGCGGAAGGCGGCATTGCCCGTCGTCTGGTCAATTTTGCCTATCTGTTCGTCGGCTTTATTCGCGGTGGGCTATCGCTGGTGAACATCGTGGCCTCTACGTTTTTCGGCGCAATTTCCGGCTCTTCCGTGGCGGACACGGCGTCGATCGGCAGCGTAATGATCCCGGAGATGGAAAAAAAGGGTTATCCACGTGAATACGCGGCGGCGGTGACCGCCAGCGGTTCGGTGCAGGCGATACTGATCCCGCCGAGCCATAACTCGGTCATATACTCCCTGGCGGCGGGCGGCACGGTATCTATCGCCACACTGTTTATTGCGGGGGTGCTGCCAGGGCTGCTGCTGGGTCTGAGCCTGATGGTGATGTGTCTCGGCTTTGCCCGTAAGCGTGGCTACCCTAAAGGCGAAGCGATCCCGTTTAAACAGGCAGTGAAGATTTTTGTCGATGCGCTGTGGGGGTTGATGACGGTGGTGATCATCCTGGGAGGCATTCTCTCAGGCATTTTTACCGCAACAGAATCAGCGGCAGTAGCCTGCCTTTGGGCCTTCTTCGTCACCATGTTCATCTATCGTGACTACCAGTGGAGCGAGCTGCCAAAGCTAATGTACCGCACGGTGAAAACGGTTAGCATCGTAATGATCCTGATTGGTTTTGCAGCGGCGTTTGGCGCGGTGATGACCTACATGCAGCTGCCTATGCGCATCACGGAATTTTTCACCTCGCTGTCCAGCAACAAATACGTCATTCTGATGTACCTGAATATCATGCTACTGCTGATTGGCACGCTGATGGATATGGCGCCAATCATCCTGATCCTGACGCCGGTGCTGCTGCCGGTAACCAACGCACTGGGGATCGATCCGGTCCATTTCGGGATGATCATGATGGTCAACCTGGGGATCGGCCTGATTACCCCGCCGGTGGGTTCGGTACTGTTCGTTGCCAGCGCGGTGAGCAAGCAGAAGATAGAAACGGTGGTGAAAGCCATGCTGCCGTTCTACGGAATATTGTTGATTGTACTGGCGATGGTGACCTACATTCCGGCCATTTCTCTCTGGCTACCGCATGCGTTAGGTATGTAGCCGTTAATTGCCCGGTAGCGCAGCGCTACCGGGCATTAGCATTATTTCTTATTCAACAGCCGCAAAGCATTCGCCGTCACCAGCACCGTCGCACCCGTATCTGCCAGCACCGCCAGCCACAGGCCGGTAATGCCAAGCAGCGTGGTGATAAGGAAAATCCCCTTCAGGCCCAGCGCCATCGTAATATTCTGGCGAATATTGGCACGCGTGGCGCGGGCCAGGCTAATCATTTGCGCCAGCCCGGTCAGGCGGTTGCCCGTCAGCGCCGCATCAGCAGTTTCCAGCGCTACGTCGGTGCCGCTGCCCATCGCGATGCCAATGGTCGAAGCTTTCATCGCAGGTGCATCGTTAATGCCATCGCCCACCATTGCCAGCGGCGCTTTAGCATTTAGCGCGGTGACTGCGGTAACTTTGTCTTCAGGCAGCAAACCGGCGCGGTAGTCCAGCCCTAATTCACTCGCGATAGCGGCGGCGGCTCGTGGGTTATCACCCGTCAGGATCACGCCCTGTACGCCCAGCTGATGCAGGGCATCGACGGCTTCGCGGGCGTCTTCCCGCAGCGTGTCTCGCAGGGCGAGAATGCCCAGCAGCTCATCGTTGCGAACGACTAACACGACGGTTTGTCCGGCGCTTTCAAGTTGCTCAATGTGTTCAGCAAACCCTGCCGCCTCAAACTTCCCGGCGGCGCAAATCAGCACACGCTGCCCGTCCACCAGCGCTTCAATGCCTGAACCAGCCAGTGCGCGCTGCGAGGTCGCCTGCGGCAGGAGAAGGTTACGGTTTTGCGCCTCCTTCACGATCGCCGTCGCCAGCGGGTGGCTTGAGCCCTGCTCCACCGCCGCGGCGAGCGCGAGCAAAGCGTTTTTCGTTTCACCATTCAGAGGCTGGATAGCGGTGACCCGCGGTTTACCGACGGTCAGCGTGCCGGTTTTATCGAACGCAACATGTTCAATGCTGCCGAGCTGCTCAAGCGCCGCGCCCCCTTTGATCAGCGCACCGCGACGGGCCGCTGCAGCCAGTCCCGACGTAATAGCCGCCGGAGTGGAAATCACCAGCGCACACGGGCAGCCAATCAGCAGCAGCGTCAGGCCTTTGTAGATCCAGGGCTGCCATTCCGCGCCCATCAGCAGCGGCGGCACAACGGCAATCAGCAGCGCCACCAGCATAATGGCGGGCGTGTAAATCCGGCTAAAGCGGTCGATAAAGCGTTCAATCGGCGCGCGGCGCTCTTCGGCATCTTCAATCAGGCGCAGAATACGGTCGATGGCGCTGTCGCCCGGTTCGGAGACCACCCGAAGCTGCACCAGACGGTCAACGCTGGTTGCGCCTGCTGGCACCGCTTCACCTTCGGCCCTTTCAACGGGCACGGATTCCCCGGTAAGCGCGCTTTCATCAAAGCTCGCGAAAGCTGAAATCAGCTGACAGTCAGCGGGCAGGCGGCCTCCGGCGGCAACTTCAATCACGTCGCCGGGACGCAAATCGCGCTGAGCAACGGTTTCACGCTGGCCATCGCGCAGGCGAATGGCGGTATCAGGTTTTAACGCCATCAGCGCACTCACGCCCTGGCGCGCGCGGCTCGCAGCCCAGCCTTCAAGGCGTTCGCCGATGATAAACAGCAGCAGCACCATCGCCGCTTCCGCCGTCGCGCCGATAATGAGCGCACCGATGGCCGCCACGCTCATTAGCGTTTCAATGGCAAACCAGCTGCCGCTTTTGATGAGTCTGAGCGCCTGGCGGGCAATCGGGAAGAGACCGACCAGCGTCGTGGCGATAAACGCGAAATTGCCAAGCGGGTGATTCACGTGCTCCAGCCCCCAGCTTGCGGCCATCAGGACAATCAGCAGGATCAACGGCAGGTTTTCACGCAGGCGGGACGGCTCTTCGGGTTCCGGGGCCTCTTCGCTGCGAAGCGCATAGCCCGCTTTAGTCACCGCCGCTTCCACTTGTGCAGAGATGTCGCTGTCTGCATCCACCAGCAGTTTTTCGGTTGTGAACAGCACCTGCACCTGTTGGACGCCGGCAATCTGACGCACGGCGTTTTCAACTTTTCGCGCGCAGGCGGCGCAGTCCATTCCGCTGACTTTCCAGCTAAAGCGGCTGGCGCTCAGTGATTCGGCAGGCTGTTCAGAGGATGCGCATGCGTCATCGCAGCCGCAGGGTGTCGCCTCGTCGTTGGCGGACGTCAGCTGGAACGAGGTGAAGCGTGGGGCTTTTTTGCTGCCGGCGTCTGGAGTCGACATGGCACTCTCCTGTTAATGATAATTTTCTCACTAACGCAGAGCATACACTTTGGAGTCGACTCCAGAGTCAAGACTCTTTTCTAAAGATACAGCGCGCGCACGATTAAAAAATGCCCGGCGAAGTAGCAGGCCGACGAGATGGCGTTATCGGCACGGAAGCGGCGGCGATAGTGGCTGACCAGCCAGACGATATTGCCAAGCAGCAGCAGCGCGGCACCGAGGAAGCCGGACAGCGCGGTACTCACCGGGCGGAAGAACCACAGCTCACCGGCGAGCCAGACCATGACCAGCGTCATCGCAATAAACGTGCACACCGGCAGGCGTAACTCTTCGAGGCGGGACCAGATGACGGCAATCAGCAGCGCGCCAATCACCAGCAGCACCAGCGGCAGCGGCCAGAAGAAAGACAGCGTCATCTGGCTGGCGAACCAAATCGTATACAGCAGGTGAGACAGGAAAAAGGCGCCAATCGCGTAGAGCAGGCGTTCACGCGACAGCAGCGTCAGCGCATCGCCAATCAGGGAGGCGCACAGCCCTGCCAGCACCAGATAGCTGATGGCGTTGAACATCGGTGCCTGCCAGGCAAGCAGCAGCAGCAGGATCAGCGTGACGGGCTTGAAAACCCAGCGTTGCCATGCCGGGCCGCGGTAGGACGCATCGACGTACAACCAACCGGACAGACAGACTGCAATGAACGACCAAAGCATAGTAAATCCTTGTATTGTCTGATAAGCACTCTTTGCTTCAGTGTAGTGGCGCAGGTGGGCAGATGGCAATGCCACGGCGGGCAGGGTATCCTGTTTTGCGCCAATTCTGAGGGGACAGTCCAGTGAGTAAAATGCCGCTTTTCTTCGTGGTGGTGGTGGCGATCATCATCATTGCCGCCTCGTTTCGCTTCGTCCAGCAGCGCCGCGAAAGGATGGATAATGACGCCGCGCCGTTACAGCAAAAACAGATGGTGGTGAGCAATAAACGTGAATACGTGCCCGGTTTCCGCCCTTCCCCTCAGCGCCAGACGGCACCAGCGGGCAGCGACGTACGCTTCGAAGTGAGCGTTAAGCCGCAGAATGGCGGCATGGAGGTGACTTATCGCGTGGATGAAAAACAGTATCATCAGTTGAGCGTGGGCGATAAAGGCACGCTGAGCTACAAGGGATCGCGGTTCGTCGAGTTTCGTGCCGAATAAGATTGCCGGGCGGCGCGTTCGTTTGCCCGGCCTACAGCTGCGTGACCCGAATTTGTAGGTCGGGTAAGCATCAGCGCCACCCGACAATCAGCACTCCGATACCACAATTTACTTCTTCTTCGGCGTGAGCTTCTTCTGCCAGGCTATCAGCTCAAACACCCCGAACAGGAAAACGCGGATCTGTTCGCTGCGCGTCATCTGTGGCCCATCTTTCGGCAGCGTCGCCTTCAGCAGGGTCATTTGCAGACCGTGCATCAGGATCATGAAAATCAGCGCCACGTTAACGAAGATATTCACCGGGTAGCGGAACGGGTGAATGACGTTCAGCACCAGAAAGGCCCAGACGCAGAGCATCAGCAGACGTCCAATATTAAGCAGCATCGTTATTTCCTTGTGCTTCACGGTGATAGAGGCGATAAGCAACCTGCCCGGCCACCTTTTCGCGGTGTAAATCCCAGTGCGCCGGCACCGGCGGCAGGCCGTTTTCCACTTCGCTTTCGACGTAGATTAGCGCATCGTCCGCCAGCCAACCGTTGTTTTCGAGCAGCGCGAGCGTCTCTTCCAGCAGGCCTTTGCGAAACGGCGGGTCAATAAAGACCACATCGTGCGGTGTGCCAGCCTGGGCGAGAAACGTCAGGCTATTGGTGTTCACCACCTGCGCGTTACGGGCGTTGAGCGTGGCGAGGTTTTTTTGCAGCTGTTGAGCGACGTGGCGCTCCATCTCCAGCAAGGTCGCGCTGCCAGCATAGCGCGACAGCGCCTCAAGCCCCAGCGCGCCGCTTCCGGCGAAACAGTCCAAGCATCTGGCATCCACCATGTGCGGCGCAAGCCAGTTAAACAACGTCTCGCGAACCCGATCGGTGGTCGGCCGCAGGCCCGGGCTGTCGGGCACCGGGAGCTTACGGCCCCGCCACTGCCCGCCTATAATGCGAATTTGACCGCTTCCGGCGTGGTTTGGTTTTTTCATTTCTTTGCTCTGCTCAATGCCGGATTACGCTTCCAGGCGGTGATGCGCGTTAAGTTAAGTGATAGACTATTTCATCATTTTTTTAGCTTCCATGTACATAGCGGCGACGCGGTGCCGGGAATCAACAGCGAAGAGTGTGGTCGCAGATGGCAAAGAACAAAAAGAAGGGCTTTTTTTCCTGGCTTGGCTTCGGTCAGAAAGAGCAGGAACAGCCGCAGCAGGACGTTGAACAGCAGTCAACCGACGTGGAGCAAACGGCCGTAGCGCCGGTTGTTGAAGAGGCCGTTGAGCACATTGCTGAGCCGGAAGCGGAAGCCACCGCACACAGTCACGAAGAGGTGAAAGCCTTTGCCGATGACGTGGTTGAGGTCACCGAAGAGGTGGTGGAAAGCGAAAAACCGCAGCCAGTAGAACCGGAACCCGCAACAGAGACCGTTTCTGAAGCCATCGCCGACGTTGCGCCTGAACCAGACGTTGTCGAAGAAATCCACATCGAAGCTGAGCCGGTTGCTGAAATCGAACATGAAACGCTGCCACTGGCGGAAGAGATTGCAGAAGAAGAGCCTGCGGCAGTCATCGAAGAAGAAGCGGCTGTCGTCCACGTCGAAGCCGCCCAGGAAGACGTTGTTGAAGATATCGCTGAAGACGAACTGACCGACGAAGAGCTCGAAGCCCAAGCGTTGGCCGCCGTCGATGAGCCGGAAGAAATTGCTGAAGAGCCTGAGCAGGATGCCGTCGTTCAGGAGCAGGAAAAGCCAACTAAAGAAGGTTTCTTCGCTCGCCTCAAACGCAGCCTGCTGAAAACTAAAGAGAATCTGGGTTCCGGATTTATCAGTCTGTTCCGTGGCAAAAAAATTGACGATGATCTGTTTGAAGAGCTGGAAGAGCAGCTGCTGATTGCCGACGTCGGTGTGGATACAACCCGCAAAATTATCGCGAGTCTGACCGAAGGCGCGAGCCGCAAACAGCTTCGCGATGCGGAAGCGCTGTACGGCCTGCTGAAGGACGAAATGGGCGATATTCTCGCTAAAGTCGACGAACCGCTTAATATTGAAGGCAAAACCCCGTTCGTTATCCTGATGGTTGGCGTCAATGGCGTCGGCAAAACCACCACCATCGGCAAGCTGGCGCGCCAGTTTGAGCAGCAGGGCAAATCCGTGATGCTGGCGGCAGGTGATACCTTCCGCGCCGCAGCGGTTGAACAGCTTCAGGTGTGGGGCCAGCGCAACGACATTCCGGTGATTGCCCAGCACACGGGCGCGGATTCCGCCTCGGTCATTTTCGATGCGATTCAGGCTGCGAAAGCGCGTAACGTCGACGTGTTGATTGCCGACACCGCAGGACGCTTGCAGAACAAATCGCACCTGATGGAAGAGCTGAAGAAAATTGTCCGCGTAATGAAAAAGCTCGACGAAGACGCCCCGCATGAAATTATGCTGACGATTGACGCCAGCACCGGACAGAACGCCATCAGCCAGGCGAAACTGTTCCACGAAGCCGTTGGGCTGACGGGCATTACATTGACTAAACTGGACGGGACCGCCAAGGGTGGCGTGATCTTCTCGGTGGCCGATCAGTTCGGCATTCCGATCCGCTACATTGGCGTCGGCGAACGTATCGAAGATTTGCGTCCGTTTAAATCGGACGATTTTATTGAGGCACTTTTTGCCCGAGAGGATTAACAATGATTCGCTTTGAACAAGTCAGCAAAGCCTATCTCGGTGGGAGACAAGCGCTGCAGGGGATTAACTTCCAGCTGCAGCCGGGCGAGATGGCCTTTCTGACCGGCCACTCCGGCGCGGGGAAAAGTACCCTGCTCAAGCTCATCTGCGGCATCGAACGCCCGAGTACCGGGAAAATCTGGTTCAGCGGGCACGAAATTAGCCGCCTGAAGAACCGCGAAGTGCCGTTCCTGCGTCGTCAGATCGGCATGATTTTCCAGGATCACCATCTTCTGATGGACAGAACCGTATTTGATAACGTGGCGATCCCGCTGATCATCGCAGGCGCCAGCTTCGATGACATTCGCCGTCGCGTGTCGGCGGCGCTGGATAAGGTCGGGCTGCTCGACAAAGCGAAAAACTTCCCGATTCAGCTCTCCGGCGGTGAACAGCAGCGCGTGGGCATTGCCCGTGCGGTGGTGAACAAACCGGCGGTGCTGCTGGCGGATGAACCGACCGGTAACCTCGACGAAGCGCTGTCGGAAGGTATTCTGCGCCTGTTCGAAGAGTTCAACCGCGTCGGCGTTACGGTGCTGATGGCTACCCACGACCTGGGTCTCATCTCCAGCCGTTCCTACCGGATGCTGACGCTGAGCGACGGTCACTTGCACGGAGGCTACGGTGGATAAACGCGAAGCAATGAACCACATTCGCCAGTTCGGCAACCGCTTTGACCGGCTGCGCAACTCGGCAACCGGCGGTGGAAACGGCGGCGGCAATGCGCCGAAGCGCCCGAAGGCCGCGCCCAAACCGAACTCCCGCAAAACCAACGTTTTTAACGAACAGGTGCGCTACGCCTTTCACGGCGCGCTACAGGATCTCAAAAGCAAACCGCTGGCGACCTTCCTGACGGTGATGGTCATTGCCATTTCCCTGACGCTGCCAAGCGTCTGCTACATGGTTTACAAGAACGTCAACACGGCGGCCTCACAGTATTATCCGTCGCCGCAAATCACCGTCTATCTGGAAAAAACGCTGGACGACGACGCCGCGGCAAAAGTCGTCGGGCAGCTTCAGGCGGAGCAGGGCGTGGAGAAGGTGAATTACCTTTCCCGCGATGAAGCGCTGGGCGAGTTCCGCAACTGGTCAGGCTTCGGCGGCGCGCTGGACATGCTGGAAGAGAATCCGCTGCCTGCGGTGGCTATCGTCATTCCGAAGCTCGATTTTCAGGGCACCGATTCGCTGAACACGCTGCGTGACCGCGTGGCGAAAATTCAGGGCATCGACGAAGTGCGCATGGACGACAGCTGGTTTGCCCGTCTTTCTTCGATTACCGGGTTAGTCGGACGCGTCTCGGCAATGATTGGCGTGCTGATGGTTGCGGCCGTATTCCTCGTCATCGGTAACAGCGTGCGTCTGAGCATTTTTGCCCGTCGCGATACCATCAACGTGCAGAAGCTTATCGGCGCAACGGACGGCTTCATTCTGCGTCCGTTCCTTTACGGCGGCGCGCTGCTCGGATTTTCTGGCGCATTTTTATCATTGATACTTTCTGAGATCCTCGTGCTGCGCCTGTCGTCGGCGGTCACGGAAGTCGCTAAAGTGTTCGGTACCCAGTTTGAGCTCACCGGCCTGGGCCTCGATGAGTGCCTGCTGATGCTGATTGTCTGCTCGATGATTGGCTGGGTGGCCGCCTGGCTTGCCACGGTTCAACATTTACGCCACTTTACGCCGGAATAAAAAAAGTCTGATATACTCTCTCCCTGCTGCAAGATTTCCAGTTCGCAGGGAGAGCTTCAGAAACCTTCTGCCTTCCCTGCCCTCAAGTCATATCATCGTGGTGTCACATTTTGTGCGTAATCTATTCACAGCGTTGCATGGAACTTGTGGATAACATCACTGTCTGATAAAAGAGTGAGTGCTAATCTCGTTGCTCAAAAATTTCTGGCATGCTTGTTGCCTCTGTGAGGGACACGGCAGCGGAAAAGAAAGAATTGAGAGGATTTGAATGACCAAAGACATGCAAACTTTAGCTTTAGCCCCTGTTGGCAACCTGGATTCCTACATCCGGGCGGCAAACGCATGGCCGATGTTATCGGCTGATGAAGAGCGGGCGCTGGCGGAGAAGCTGCATTACCAGGGCGATCTGGAAGCAGCGAAAACGCTGATCCTGTCTCACCTGCGCTTTGTTGTTCACGTTGCTCGTAACTACTCGGGCTACGGCCTGCCGCAGGCGGATTTGATTCAGGAAGGCAACATCGGCCTGATGAAAGCCGTGCGCCGCTTCAACCCGGAAGTGGGCGTGCGCCTTGTCTCCTTCGCCGTGCACTGGATCAAAGCTGAAATCCACGAATACGTGCTGCGCAACTGGCGTATCGTGAAGGTCGCGACCACCAAAGCACAGCGTAAGCTGTTCTTTAACCTGCGTAAAACCAAGCAGCGTCTGGGCTGGTTCAACCAGGACGAAGTCGAAATGGTGGCGCGTGAGCTGGGCGTTTCCAGCAAAGACGTGCGTGAGATGGAATCGCGAATGTCCGCTCAGGATATGGCGTTCGATATGTCTGCCGACGATGACTCGGAAAGCAATACCGTTGCTCCGGTGCTCTATCTTCAGGATAAGTCTTCTAACTTTGCTGACAGCATTGAAGACGACAACTGGGAAGATCAGGCCGCCAACAAGCTGACTCATGCGATGGAAGGCCTGGACGAGCGTAGCCAGGATATCATCCGCGCCCGCTGGCTGGACGAAGACAACAAGTCCACGCTGCAGGAACTCGCCGACCGTTATGGCGTTTCCGCCGAGCGCGTGCGTCAGCTCGAAAAGAACGCGATGAAAAAACTGCGTATGGCGATCGAAGCGTAAGCTTCTCCTCGCGCAGGCATAAAAAAGGCAGCCCGATGGCTGCCTTTTTCGTTTCTGTGACTGGCTATCGCCGCACCGGCGCAAAAATGGTCGTCACACCCGCCATCACCAGCAAGACGCCTGCCAGCCCCGTCCAGGAAAACGCTTCATTCTGCAACAGCAGCGCCGCGACCCAGACGGTGATGTAGCTCAGGCTCAGCAGCGCATAGGCTTTTGCCAGTGGAATACGCTTGAGAGCACAAAACCAGCACGCCATGGAAGCGACATAGCCGCATAGCCCAAGGAACAGCAAACCGGTGCCCGGCTTGAACTGAATAAGATGCCAGAATAGCGCCGTAACATCCGCCACCGGCGGCAGCGACAGCATAGCAGCCCGCAGCAGCAGCTGCGCACCGCTGACCAGCACCACGCTGACCAGCGCCCAGAGAATCCCCATCAGCGGCTCCCTCCGAGTACGATGATGCCAAGAACGATCAGGCTCACGCCCAACCAGTGGCGGCCGGAGACCGACTCTTTCCAGACAAACTTAGCCGCCAGCGTCACCCAGACAAAGTTCAGGCTGAGCATCGGGTAAGCGATGCCCACGGGCAGACGTTGCAGCACCACCAGCCACAAGGCCATGCCGCAGCCGAGCGCGAGCAACGCAAGCCCCAGCCACAGGCCGATATGCAACCCTCGCCGCCCGAATTTTGCCGGGCGGGTGGCCTGCTTCTGGCACAGCTGCCCGGCGCAGCTCAGCAGGCTGGCCAGCAGCAGCGAGAGCGCGGTGATCATTCCGGCAGGTACTGAACGAAGACCATACGGCTCATCTCATAGACGTTATCGGGTTTCGGCAAACCAAGTTCCTCGAGCTTTTGGCCTTTATTTAACTGTAGCACCAGCGATACCGGGCCTTCTGCGCGGTGCGCCGCAAGCCAGCCATCAAACTGGTCACTGCCAACGAAGCTCCTCTTCGCGTCGGGGTACGCCAGGCCATACTTCAGCTCGCCCTGCTGGCCGAACATGATAATGTCGCTACGCCTGAGCTCCCACGCCAGTCCCGCGGCTACGCCCACGCTGTTGGTGAGCACATAGCGGCTCGGCGTAAGCTGTTCGCTGACGATATCGGTGATGAACTGCGGCTGTTTGCTGTCGATGACTTTGTCCGGGATAGCAAACCCCACCAACAGCGCCAGCCCGAGCGGGCAGCAGGCTGCCAGCGCCCAACGCTTCACTCCATCGCGAATCGACAGCCAGCCCCCCAGCGCCCAGGCGGCAAACGCCACCGCCGCCAGCAGACACTTATACAGCTCAATGTTGTTCCAAACGGGCTTCTGCATCGGGCCCCACGGCGAAACCACCAGCACCGCCACCAGCCCAATCAGACCGAAGGCGATGTTGATAAACCCGTTGACGCGCAGCGCCTTCGCGCCCTTGTCTGCGGCCTCAATGGCATAGCGCGCCATCAGGATCGCCAGCGGCGCAAAGCACGGCAGAATATAGGTCGGCAGCTTGCCTTTGGCGATACTGAAGAACAGGAACGGCATCACCACCCAGCCCAGCAGGTAAAACGCGCCGCGCTGCTCATCGCGCGCTTTCCAGCCCGATGCGAGCGCCCCCGGCAGCAGCCCCAGCCACGGCAGGCTACCGGCAATCAGGAACGGAATGTAGTACCAGAATGGCGCCTTGTGCTGTGCATCGCTCTGCGCGAAGCGCTGGACGTGTTCGACCCAGAAGAAATAACGCCAGAAATCGGGTTCACGATGAGCTATCGCAAGCCCCCACGGCAGCACCGTGAGTACGCACATCAGCACCGCAACCCAGCCCCACGGCAGCACTTCCTTCCAGCGCTTCTGCACGATAACCCAGGGCAGCACGCCAATAACAGGCACCGCCAGCGCAAGAAAACCTTTGGTCATCACGCCCATGCCGCAGGCAATACCTAACAGCACATAGCCGCCGAGTTTACCGCTGCTGGTTTTCGCCTGCGTCGCCCCCCAGAAGCTGCACATCGCCAGCATCAGCCACAGAGCAATCATCGGATCGAGCACCGCGTAGGTGCCAATGCCATAAACCAGGAAGGCGGTCAGGAAAATAACCGCCGAAAGAATGGCCGTGCGTTTATCCTGCCACAGCTTCCACGCGAGCCAGGCCACCAGCAGCGCGGTACAGGCGGTGGAAAAGACCACTCCAAACCGCACCGAAAAATTGGTATGACCAAAGAGCCATTGTCCGATGCTGTTAAACCAGTATCCGGCAATCGGTTTTTCAAAATAACGCAGGCCGAGGAAATGCGGCACAATCCAGTCGCCAGAGGCCAGCATTTCACGGCTGATCTCCGCATAGCGGGTCTCATCCGGCTGCCATAACAAGCGGAAATTCAAAGGTAAAACATAATAGAGCGCGAACAAAAACAGCAGCGATGCGCTTAAACGTAGGGATTTCATCAGTGTTTAACCCAGTAATTGCTCTTGTCCTAACCAGCCTTCCCGGCCCGCCAGTTCGCCGCGCACCACGTTTCCTTTCGGCAGCGTTCTGAAGTCCTCCGGCAGCAGCTGACTCAGAGGGCAAAAGGTGATGCCCTCCTCTGCCGCCTGCCACAGCAGGTTGTCAAACTGCTCTGCACCCACAATTCCTTCCACTTCAGCGTGGATGGTGTACACCGGCACGCCTCTGTCTTTGTGGATACGCTCAATCAGCCAATCGTTAAAACCTTCAGCGCTGACGTTGCTGCCCACAGCTTCATCCCAGGTCGGTAAAGTAACCGGAATTTGTACCGTACCCGTAATGTCCTCGCCCAGCACCGGCAGGAACGGGCGCGTGCCGCGACAGTCGCTGTTGTAGAGAAACTCAAAGCGCTCTTTCGCCCGCACGACTCGCCCGTCTGCCCGCCAGCCAGCAACGGCAGAACAGGTGACGGGGGAGCCGATGAGGGCTTCCAGCGCCTGCAACCCCCGGGCTATTTCCGCTTCAAGGTTCGCCTGATCCCAGACGCCGCTCCACATCTGCCAGCGATGATGATCCCAGGCGTGCAGCCCGACCTCGTGCACTTTCGCCGTAGCGCGGATAATCTCTGCGTTGGCTTCACCGATCCTTTTTCCCGGCCAGGCGGTGCCCGCCAGCAAAATATCCCAGCCATACAGCGATGCCGCGCGTGAGCGCAGCATCTTCCACAGAAATTTCGGCTTCAGCAGACGCCACAGGTGGCGCCCCATGTTGTCCGGTCCGACGCTGAAAAAAAAGCTGGCCTGAATATCGTGCTTCTGGAGGATCTCCAGCAGGCGCGGCACGCCTTCGCGGGTGCCGCGAAAGGTGTCCACATCCACGCGTAAGCCAACTTTTCTCATCATTTTTTGCTTTCCGTTAACTCAACCGTGCGCAGGAAGAAGTCCAGGGTTTCCTCGACGGTCTGCTGCATCTCTACCGTCGGCTGCCAGTCGAGGCAACGTTTAGCATTCCGGATGCTCGGCTTGCGGTGCTCAACGTCCTGATAGCCTTTACCGTAGTAATCGCTGCTCTCTACGTCGCGGAAACCGGCAAACGGCGGGAACTGGTTACGCAGTGGATGGCGTTCGAAACAGTCGAGCAGCATTTCGGCAAGCTCCTTGATGCTCGCTTCGTTGTCCGGGTTACCGATGTTAACGATCTGCCCGTCGCAGCGGCCTTCTTTATTCTCGATGATGCGGAACAGCGCTTCGATACCGTCGCTGATGTCAGTGAAGCAGCGCTTCTGCTTGCCGCCTTCAATCAGTTTAATCGGTGATCCTTCCACCAGGTTCAGAATCAGCTGCGTAATCGCACGAGAGCTGCCGATACGCGCAGAATTGAGGCTGTCCAGGCGCGGTCCCATCCAGTTAAACGGACGGAACAGGGTGAATTTGAGACCCGCTTTATCGCCGTAGGCCCAGATGACGCGGTCAAGAAGCTGTTTGGAAACGGAATAAATCCAGCGTTGTTTGTTGATTGGCCCGACAACCAGGTTCGAATTGTCTTCATCGAAGTTCTTGTCGGTACACATGCCGTACACTTCGGATGTCGACGGGAAGATGATGCGCTTGTTGTACTTCACGCAGTCGCGGATGATCTTCAGGTTCTCTTCGAAATCGAGCTCGAACACGCGCAGCGGGTTGCGGGTGTATTCGATTGGGGTCGCAATCGCCACCAGCGGCAGCACCACATCGCACTTCTTGATGTGATATTCGATCCACTCGGAGTGAATGCTGATGTCGCCTTCAACAAAGTGGAAGCGCGGATTGTCGAGGAAGCGGCTGATGGCATCAGAGCCAATATCCAGACCATAAATTTCGTAGTTGTCGTCCTTAAGCAGGCGGTCGGTCAGGTGGTTACCGATAAAACCGTTCACGCCGAGGATCAGCACGCGGGTGCGACGCTTCACCGCCACGAAAGGATAGCTCGACAGCAACGCGCCAGTGACCAGGCCCAGCGCCTGTGCCAGCTGAGTGCCCTGCATGTAAACGCCTTTGTCGCTCTGGCCGGTGACGATTTCCAGCGCGCCGCTGCCGCAGGCTACGATAAGCGGAGAGGCAGAGATCACCGTGCCCGGCTTCGCCGCCGCCACGTCGTGACGCACGCGGGATTTCCAGACGATAAATTTATTGGTGCCGACAAAGCTAAACGCGCCTGGCCACGGATCGGACACCGCGCGCACCAGGTTGTGCAGGGTTTCAGCAGGCTGCTCCCAGATAAGACGACCATCTTCCGGCGTGCGACGGCCTACAACGCTCGCCTGGCTTTCGTCCTGCACGGTTTCCGTGGTTTTGCCTGTGGCAATCAGCGGCAGCGCGTCGCGCAGCAGAGATTGTGCAGAAGAACAGAGTTTACGGTGCAGCGTCAGCGCGACGTCGTTTTCGTCAATGGCGACCGTTGCCTGCGCCACAATGTTGCCGGCATCGGCGCGATTGATCATGCGGTGCAGCGTAACGCCGGTTTCTTTTTCACCGTTCACCAGCACCCAGTTCAGCGGCGCGCGGCCACGGTATTTCGGCAGCAGAGAACCGTGCAGGTTATAAGCGCCATGACGAGCGGCGTTCAGGATCTCTTCGCCCAGCAGGTTGCGATAGTAGAAGGAGAAAATCACGTCCGGATTCATGTCACGAATGCGATCGACCCACAGCGGGTGGTTCACGTCTTCCGGCGCGTAGACGGTAATGCCCTGTTCAGCGGCCAGGCGTGCTACCGACCCAAAGAAGTGGTTTTCACCGGCGTTATCCGGATGGGTGAAGATGGCCGAAATCTCATATCCGGCGTCCAGCAAGGCCTGAATCCCTGTGCAACCCATATCGTGATAGGCAAATACGACAGCTTTCATGAACGATCTTCCTCTTCAGTCGTCAGGCCTTCCTGACGGACAACACGTTGAATAAAGTAGCGGGGGCGGGCGCGAACATCGTTATAGATGCGCCCGATATACTCTCCAAGAAGCCCCATACCGACGAACTGCGCGCCGATAAACATAAACAGCACCGCAAACAGCAGGAACAGACCATCACCGGCCCAGTCCGCGCCGAACGCCAGGCGCAAAATCACCAGCAGAATGGCGAAGGCAAAACCGGCCAGCGCCACCACGCTTCCCACAACGCTTAACAGGCGCAGCGGCGTAGTCGTCAGGCAGGTCACCAGGTCGTACATCAGGTTGATGAGGCGCATGAAGCTGTATTTGGAGTCGCCAAACTCACGCTCAGCATGCAGCACAGGGATTTCCACCGCCCGGCGCGCAAAGGTATTGGCAAGAATCGGAATAAAGGTGCTGCGCTCGTGGCAGTTCAGCATCGCGTCAACAATGTGGCGACGGTAGGCGCGCAGCATGCAGCCGTAGTCGCCCATCGCTTTGCCGGTGGTGCGCTGAATCAGGCGGTTAATCATCTTCGACGCCGATTTACGGAAGACGCTGTCCTGGCGGTTCTGGCGCACGGTGCCCACAACGTCGTAGCCTTCATCAGCCTTATCGACCAGGCGTGAGATCTCTTCCGGCGGATTTTGCAGGTCAGCGTCCAGGGTGATGATCAGGTCGCCGGTCACGTGGCTGAATCCAGCCATAATCGCTGAGTGCTGGCCGTAGTTGCGGTTCAGCAGCACCGCCACAATGTGGCTGCCCGGCGCTTCGGCAGCCAGCACCAGCATACGGGCGGAATCATCGCTGCTGCCGTCATCGACCAGCAGAATTTCGTAATCACGATTGAGCGTGGCGCAGGCCGCATCGGTGCGACGGATCAGCTCCGGCAGGCTCTCCTGTTCGTTATAAACAGGGATCACCACCGACACTTTTTTCACTTTCGGGGCTTCAAACATATCAATGTCCTGCAAGCTGACGGAGCGCAGTAATGACGCGGGTTGTGTCGTCATGGGTCATATCCGGGAAAAGAGGCAGAGAACAGATGCGGGCGCTGTTCCACTCCGTATTCGGTAAGGAGAGGTTTGGGTAGCGTTCGCGATAATATTTTTGCGTGTGCGCGGCGCGAAAGTGCAGGCCTGTACCAATGCCCTGCGCTTTCAGCTGCTCCATCAGGCCGTCACGGCTGATGCCACAGCGGGCTTCATCAACGCGAATAATAAACAGGTGCCACGCGTGCTGATGCGGCCACTCAGGGATTGCCAGCGGCTGGAAAGGCGTGTTGGCGAGCTCCGTAAGATAACGCTGCGCAATTTCAGCACGCTTCAGATTTGCCTGCGGTAGCTTGCCCAGCTGCACCAGCGCCAGCGCGGCATTGATATCGGCAAGGTTGTATTTAAAGCCAGGAGAGATCACCTCCGCCTGCGGTGCACGGCCATGCGTCTGGCGGTCATAGGCATCGACGCCAAGACCGTGAAACTTCAGGCTGCGAATACGCTGCGCAAGCTGGTCGTTGTCGGTAACAACCAGCCCACCTTCGGCGCTGGTCATGTTTTTGATCGCGTGGAAGGAGAAAATCGCGGTGCCTTTGCCGCCAACGTGGTGGCCTTTGTAATACGTGCCTGCTGCATGGGCGGCATCTTCAATCACCGGAATACCGTGCTGCTGCGCAATGGCATAAATGCCGTCGATGTCGAACGGCGCGCCCGCGTAGTGGACAGGAATAATGGCTTTGGTGCGCGGGGTGATGGCGGCAGCAACAGCTTCAGGTGTGATCATTAACGTGTCGTGGTCAACGTCAATCATGACCGGAGTTGCGCCCAGCAGCTCAATCATATTGAGCGTGGAAACCCAGGTCTGAGAAGGTGTAATCACTTCGTCGCCCGGCCCGATGTCGAGTGCCATCAAAGTGACATGCATTCCGCCCGTTGCGGAGCTGACGGCAATAGCATGACGATTGCCGGTAAGCAGACAGAATGCCTCCTCAAGCTGCGCATTCTTCGGCCCAGTGGTGATCCAGCCGGACTGCAGCACCTCTTTCAGTGCGGCAAACTCCTCATCTCCCATAGACGGGCGTGAGAAAGGCAAAAATTCACTCATTATTTTTCCTTACCCTGAACGTTGGGGTTGCGTCTAAACCATCGTGCGCTCGCAGAGTTAAACGAAGTAATAATCAAAATGACTGGTAGATAAACGCCAGCTCAACACAATTAAAATTAGCCAACGTACATTAGGATAATATTAAGAATGAGGTTAAAGCTTGGAGGTTAAATTTAACCATTTGTTTTTAAAAGAATTAAATGCGCACCTCACAGAGTAAGAAAAAACAAATTTTCATCCAGTCTTAATAAAAATGTCACCTCGCCACATTGTTAATAACTTCAATGAAACTTAAACAAAGAATATATCCCCGCAGATTTTCACGACATCCTTCACGTTTCAGCGTTTTTATACTTTATCCAGGAAAAATAAGAAGATGGCAAAAGGTAAACATCAAGCCATGTTGTGACTATCCCCCATACCAGCCACTGGTAACTCATTTTTAGACCGACAACATGCCCATTCAATTCAAAATGACCTTTATGTGCATGAGCGGCCATGGAAATGAAATCGAAAAATACGTTAGCAACGTTACATATTAAAACGGCTATTTCCCGCAGCAGCGGCGCTCAGCTACATGGGCTAATCGCCAACCATGGCTAATGACAATTTTCTATACATTTACTTCACAGGGAGGCTATTCTCCCTGCGGCGAATGTTTCCGTTTGTAAATTATTCCACCGTTTCCTCATCGTTTTGACATAAAAATGTGATCGCGGTGAGAGTAGAGCGTAATAATGGTTTTTGTGCATTGCTCATCATCGCCAAAAAACGTAGCATGCCCGCACTTATCATTTTATGCTTATTGACTGCCGCTACCCGAAACGACTATGCCTCTGCGTCTTGCTCTGCTGCTCTGCCTGCTGTTTTCCATCCACTGCACCGCGCAGGCTGCACGTGCTCACCTGACCCATCGCCCGAAGCACAAAGAAGTGGCGGTCAAGCCGATCAAAGCCAGCAGCAATATCAAACGCCGTAAACGCCTGATGCGTGAATACCAGCAGTGGAAAGGGACCCGCTATCGTCTCGGCGCGAATTCCCACAGGGCGATTGATTGCTCCGCGCTGACGCGTCGTCTTTATCAGGAGGCGTTCGCCGTCAGTTTGCCAAGAACCACCGGCGAGCAATTAAGAAGAGGCAAGAGAACAAAACCCGGCACGGCACGCGTTGGCGATCTGGTGTTTTTCAAAACCGGGCGAGCGCAGAAGCACGTCGGTATTTATATTGGCGAAAACCGCTTTATTCATGCCTCACGTCGCAAAGGCGTGACCATCTCGCAGTTAAACGATCCTTACTGGAATCACCGTTTACTGGCCATGCGCCAGGTCCTGCCTGATACCGCCACAAGATAATTCTAAATACAGCCTCAACCATACGCATTCCCTGCTCGTTTAATCGCCCGGCCTGAATATAATGGCCGCTCTTTTAACGATCTCGTTATGGCGAGGCTCCTGTACAAATATAAGTTATCGCCCTGACGGTATCGAGAGAGACCCCACAGGGAAATACAGGCATCCATCGAATCAAGGTGTTGCCAAGATAACTTCTGCCGGTGATATATACCGGACAGATACGTTGTACAGTGCTAAATCCAGGACGTGGGGATCTGCTCAGTTTGCTGTTCCTGTCTTGTTCGCCCCTATGAGATATTTTTTATAGGGAATGTAAAATGTCACACCTCCAGCTCCCGGCGCTTTCGCCAGCTTCAGCCTCATTTGACGGCGATACCATTGCCCATTATGTGTCTGCGCAATACATTGCGCTGCCGGACCATTTCTGCGTGCACGAAGCGCGTGAATCTTTTTTATCGCAGCTCAAAGACAACGATATTCCCGGCCATGCTTTTGTGGTGGCAGGAAATAAACTACGGGGCATTTTGTCCGTGCGAAAATTGTTACAGGAAAGCGATACCGGCCAGTCCATCTGCACGCTGATGGACAGCTGCGTTTTTCACGTAACGCCGCAGGATGAACGCCAGCAGGCCGCCGCCCGGCTGGCGGATCGTCAGTTCAGCGTCGTACCGGTTATTGACCAGGGCGTGCTGGTCGGCGGGCTGATGGAAAAAGAGATTGATCGTCTGCTGGCCGATGACGTCACCGAAGATGTGCAACGCCAGGGCGCCACGCTGCCGCTGGAAAAGCCTTATCTGGACACCAGCCCGCTTGCCCTGTGGAAGAAGCGATCCGTCTGGCTGCTGCTGCTGTTCGTCGCAGAAGCCTACACCAGCAGCGTCATTCAGCATTTTGAGGAAGCGCTGGAATCGGCCATCGCTCTGGCTTTCTTCATCCCGCTGCTGATTGGTACCGGCGGCAACAGCGGCACGCAGATCACCTCCACGCTTGTGCGCGCCATGGCGCTCGGTGAAGTGCATCTGCGCGATATGGGACGAGTCATCCGCAAAGAAGTTTCCACTTCTCTGTTGATTGCCCTGACGCTCGGTACGGCAGGCTGTATCCGGGCATGGATGATGGGGATTGGCCCGGAGATTACGCTGATCGTCAGCATCACGCTGGTGTGCATCACGCTGTGGAGCGCACTGGTATCGTCGGTGATCCCGATGGTGCTTAAGCGTCTGGGGATCGATCCGGCCGTGGTCTCAGCACCGTTCATCGCCACGCTTATCGACGGCACCGGACTGATCATCTATTTCAAGATAGCGCAGCTTTTCCTGGGCCTTGAGTAACCCGGCATAGAGAAAGAGAGCCAGCCAAACCGCTGGCTCCTTTTTCAGGCCAGCAGCGTTACCAGCGCAAAGCCTGCGGCGGTCATCAGCAGCGAGCCTATAACGTGAATGGCGACCGATGCCGCAGCCCAAAGGTAGTTCTGCGCCTGTAGCAGCGCGTATACCTCGGCAGAAAACGTGGAAAAGGTGGTCATCCCACCGCACAGGCCGGTGGTGATCAGCAGCTTCCAGGCCGGATCCAGCTGCGGCTGACGCAGGAAAAAGGCCAGCGCCGCGCCAATAATCAGCCCACCCAGCAAATTCACCAGAAGCGTACCCGGCGGTAAATCCGGCCACAGCGTATTCAGACGCATCGACAGCACCCAGCGAATCACACACCCGGCAGAGCCGCCCACAATCACAGCCAGTAACGATTTCAGCATCAGGCGCTCACTTAGTCATATCTGCGGAAATATGGTGGATCAGAATGTCGACGCTCAGGCGGTTGATAAAACCGACCGACCGGGAAGACCAGGTGCCGAACAGGCGGTTGCGATGGCCGACAATCACCAGGTCAATCTGCAGATCGGCTACGCATTTCTCAACATCTTCAAAGCGATGAATCGTGACCAGCTGGCGCGTGTTCAGCGGAAATACGGTCAGTTGCACCAGCTTGCTGAACAGCGCTTTGGCTTTAATCACGTCTTCCGCCACGGAATCGTCCATCAGGCAATCGGCGATGTAGTTCATCGCCCGATAGTCTTCGTTGAGGTGGGCAAGCGTGATCTTCACGCCGCTGGGATGCGCTTTGGCAATCTGCACGGCGTGCGTCACAAGTGTTGCGCCATCTTCTGCGCTTTCGATCAGCACCAGCAGGTGCCGGAAGAACAGCTGAGTCCCGCTCTCTTCTGAGGGAATAAAATCAATCATCATCGTTGGCCCGGGTTGGGAAGGCATGTCGGGCGGGAGTATTCAGATACGCCTGACATGCCTCGGTTAAAAGAGACATCGTCAGGCGTCATCAGCTTCTCAGGGAAGCGGTTGGGAAAGGTGGAACGCCATCACCTTATCGGATAAGTGTGAACCTGCGAAGCGCGTTTGGCAAGGCGCTGCGGTGAATCAGCTTTCGACCAGCGCCTGCGCGCAGGCCCATGCGGAAGCCCATGCCCACTGGAAGTTATAGCCACCGAGCCAGCCGGTAACGTCCATCACTTCGCCGATAAAATAGAGACCCGGTGCTTTGCGCGCTTCCATGGTGCGTGAAGAGAGCTCGTTGGTATCGACACCGCCAAGGGTCACTTCCGCCGTGCGGTAGCCTTCGGTACCGTTCGGCTGCACGCGCCAGTGGGTCAATGTTTCCACCAGCTGCGCCTGTTCTTTGCTGTTGAGCTGCTTGAGCTGCACGTCCGGGATTTGCCCAAGTTGTTGCAGGCATTCCACCAGGCGCTTCGGCAGCTGCATCGCCAGGGTGTTTTTCAGGCTTTGATTCGGATGCGCGTTGCGCTGCTCATCGAGGAAACTTTCCAGATCGCACTCCGGTACCAGATTGATATCAACGAACTCACCCGACTGCCAGTAGCTGGAAATTTGCAATACCGCCGGGCCGGACAGGCCACGGTGGGTAAACAGCAGGTTTTCGCGGAACACGGTGCCGTCGTTGGCGGTAATCACCGACGGCACGGAAACGCCGGAGAGCACCTGAAGCTGTTCGAGCAGCGGCTTATGCAGCGTAAACGGCACCAGCCCCGCTCGGGTCGGCAGAACGTTCAGGCCAAACTGCTCAGCGATTTTATAGCCAAACGGCGAGGCGCCGAGGCCCGGCATCGACAGTCCGCCGCTGGCGATCACCAGTTTTTTCGCCGAGACCGTTTCACCGTTAAGCTGCAATACGTAACCTTCGTCATCCTGCTCGACGCTGAGGATTTCCGTGCGCAAGCGTGTCATCACGCCCCCCTTTTCGCATTCTGCCACCAGCATGGCGACAATCTGCTCGGCGGATTCGTCGCAGAACAGCTGACCGAGGGTTTTCTCATGCCACGCGATGCCGTATTTCCCGACCAGATCGATAAAATCCCATTGGGTATAGCGCGCCAGCGCAGATTTGCAAAAATGGGGGTTCTGGCTGAGGTAAGCCGCGGGCTCCACGTACATATTGGTGAAGTTACAGCGCCCGCCGCCGGACATTAAAATCTTGCGGCCCGGCTTTTTGCCGTTATCCAGAAGCAGCACTCGCGCCCCGGCTTGCCCCGCCTGCGCTGCACAAAACATTCCCGCCGCGCCTGCGCCGACAACAATGGCATCAAACCTTTCCACACGTCTGTCCTCTCATTTTGAATGTCGGGAATTGTAAATTTTCCCCTGCGGTACGACCAGTAAGATTTTTTTGATGGTCATTCATGCCGTTGAAACATATAGGATAATTCCAAACACTATTTTTACCGTCGTGAACAAATATCAATAAAAGTCTATATTTCTCTTTGCCCACGCTGCGTTTGTCCTGGATAATGCGCCGCGTTCATGTCCTCAAAATGGCGTAACGTCCTATGCTACATTTGTTTGCTGGCCTGGATTTGCATACCGGGCTTTTGTTATTGCTTGCTCTGGGATTTGTGTTGTTCTACGAAGCGATTAACGGCTTCCACGACACCGCAAACGCAGTAGCGACCGTGATCTACACCCGCGCAATGCGTTCGCAATTGGCGGTGGCGATGGCGGCCATCTTCAACTTCTTTGGCGTGCTGTTAGGCGGTCTGAGCGTAGCCTATGCGATCGTGCATATGCTGCCAACGGATTTGCTGCTGAACATGGGCTCTGCTCATGGTCTCGCCATGGTCTTCTCCATGCTGTTAGCGGCGATTATCTGGAACCTCGGTACCTGGTATTTCGGCCTGCCGGCATCCAGTTCGCACACCCTGATTGGCGCCATTATCGGGATTGGTTTAACCAATGCCCTGATGACCGGCACCTCGGTAGTGGATGCGCTGAATATCCCGAAAGTCATGGGGATCTTCGGTTCGCTTATCATCTCCCCTATCGTCGGTCTGGTGATTGCGGGCGGCCTGATATTCATCCTGCGCCGCTACTGGAGCAACACCAAGAAAAAGGCGCGTATTCACCTGACGCCAGCCGAGCGTGAAAAGAAAGACGGGAAGAAAAAGCCGCCGTTTTGGACGCGTATCGCCCTGATCATCTCCGCAATCGGCGTGGCATTCTCTCACGGCGCGAACGACGGTCAGAAAGGCATTGGTTTGGTGATGCTGGTGCTGATTGGCGTAGCGCCTGCGGGCTTCGTGGTGAATATGAATGCCTCCGGCTACGAAATTACCCGTACCCGTGATGCCGTCAACAACGTGGAAACCTATTTCCAGCAGCATCCTGACCTGCTGAAAAAAGTGACCGGCGCCGATCAGCTGATCCCTTCTCCGGAGCCAGGCGCAACCCAGCCTGCGGAGTTCCACTGCCATCCGGCAAACACCATTAACGCGCTGAACCGCGTGAAGGGCATGCTGGAAAACATTGAGAGCTACGACAAGCTGAGCGTCGATCAGCGCAGCCAGATGCGTCGCATCATGCTGTGCATCTCCGACACCACCGATAAAGTGGCGAAGCTGCCGGACGTCAATGCTGACGACCAGCGTCTGCTGAAGAAACTGAAAACCGACATGCTGAGCACCATCGAGTATGCCCCAATCTGGATTATCATGGCCGTCGCGCTGGCGCTGGGCATTGGTACGATGATCGGCTGGCGTCGCGTGGCGACCACTATCGGTGAGAAAATCGGTAAGAAAGGCATGACCTATGCCCAGGGGATGTCCGCGCAGATGACCGCAGCGGTCTCTATCGGCCTGGCAAGCTACACCGGGATGCCGGTATCCACCACTCACGTTCTGTCGTCCTCCGTTGCGGGTACGATGATCGTTGACGGTGGCGGCCTGCAGCGTAAAACCGTGACCAATATCCTGATGGCGTGGGTACTGACCCTGCCAGCGGCGATTATCCTGTCCGGCGCGCTGTACTGGCTGAGCCTGCAGCTTATTTAAGCCTTTTCGGAAACGACAAAAAAGCGGGCCAGGTAACTGACCCGCTTTTTTTATGTCGGTACTTAATGCCAAATCATCAAAGCAATCATGCTGATAATCACCAGCCCGCACAGCGCGCTGGTTAATACAAACTGACCGCGAACGCGCTCGCAGCGGCGAATAAACTCATCATCATGATGATCGCGATAACGCTGCGCGTAGATATACCACACCAGACGCACCTGTTTGCCAGGCTGACCGTGGGAGGTAAAAAAACCTCCGCCATCCACGTACTGATACAGTAAGGGATCGCAACCACGCAGCACCACCAGCAGCGCGCGCAACGATGAGAAATAGCGCGCCATATTCACCACACACACGATGCACAAAGCCCAAAACAGCGCGACAGTGCTTACCATACCTCCTCCCCGGCGACCCGCCCACGGAGAACCCCTCCGGGACTACCGCACCCCGAAACTCGACAGACAGTCAGTGAAAGAGTGAGAGACTGGTCACGTTACATAAGCGAACCAGCCCTTTAAATAGTGTAGGAGATCAGCTGATTTTTTTGCCACATCCTTAACCCCTATCAATAGAGAAACGTGAAAGATTTGTTTAACTGATTGGTGATCAAGGGACATTGACGTTACTTGAGGCTCGTTTTAAGGTTGAGTTGTCTACACTTACAGTCATTAACCACTTAAGGAAGGAGTAACACTATGGCTTACAAACACATTCTTATCGCGGTCGATCTCTCCCCGGAAAGCAAAGTGCTGGTCGACAAAGCAGTCTCCATGGCGCGCCCGTATAACGCGAAAGTTTCCCTGATTCATGTCGATGTGAACTACTCCGATCTCTACACCGGCCTGATTGATGTCAATCTGGGTGATATGCAGAAACGCATTTCTGAAGAAACCCACCATGCGCTGACCGAGCTTTCCACCAATGCAGGCTATCCGATCACCGAAACCCTGAGCGGCAGCGGCGATCTCGGCCAGGTGCTGGTCGATGCCATTAAGAAATACGATATGGATTTGGTCGTTTGCGGTCATCATCAGGATTTCTGGAGCAAGCTGATGTCCTCGGCTCGCCAGCTGATTAACACCGTGCACGTGGATATGCTGATTGTTCCGCTGCGTGATGAAGAAGACGAGTAACTGATAGAGGCGCCGGTGACGGAGTGCCCGGTGGCGGCTACGCCTTACCGGGCCTGGCAAACAGAGCGAACTGTAGGCCGGGTAAGGCAGAGCCGTTACCCGGCTTTTTTATTCCGGCGTTCCCGGATAAATATCAAACCGGTGTCCCTTGGTGGTCACCGCATTGGCTGTCGCGACGTCCGCCAGCGGCGGCGCATAATCAGGTCGCTTCACCACTACGCGTTTTGTCGCAAGCTCTCGCGCAGGCGCCAGCAGGCCATCGGCATCTAAATCCGGCCCTACCAGCGACTGAAACACCCGCATCTCCTTTTTCACCAGCGCGCTTTTTTGCTTATGCGGGAACATTGGGTCGAGATAGACAACCTGCGGCCGCGGCGTGATGTCGGTGAGCGCGTTCAGGCTGGAGGCGTGAATCAGCTGCAGGCGCTCCTGCAGCCAGCCGCCAATTTCCGGGTCGGCGTAGCCACGGGCAAGACCATCGTCCAGCAACGCCGCCACAGCGGGATTACGCTCCAGCATTCGTACCCGGCAGCCCACTGACGCCAGCACAAACGCATCGCGCCCAAGCCCTGCCGTGGCGTCCACCACATCCGGCAGATAGTTGCCCTTAATACCAACCGCTTTCGCAACGGCTTCCCCACGACCGCCGCCGAACTTGCGCCGGTGCGCCATCGCGCCGCCGACAAAATCCACGAAGATACCGCCGAGCTTTGGCTCATCGCGCTTACGCAGTTCCAGATGGTCCGGCGTGAGCACCAGCGCCATCAGGTTTTCGGCATCGTGCTCCAGCCCCCAGCGGGTCGCAAGAACAGATAAGGCGCCATCGCTGGCGCCTGATTCATCCACTAAGCAGATTTTCACGAACGTATTAGCCCTTGATGCCGTAATGCTCAAGCATCGCATCGAGCTGCGGTTCGCGGCCACGGAAGCGTTTGAACAGGGTCATCGGTTCCTCAGAGCCACCGCGGCTCAGGATATTGTCGAGGAACGACTGCCCGGTTTCGCGGTTGAAAATCCCCTCTTCTTCGAAGCGCGAGAACGCATCGGCGGCCAGCACATCGGCCCACAGATAGCTGTAGTAACCTGCCGCATAACCACCGGCAAAGATATGGCTGAAGGCGTGCGGGAAGCGGCCCCACGTCGGCCCAGGAACGACGGAAACCTGTTTCTTGATTTCTGCCAGGGTGTCGAGAATTTTCGCGCCCTGCGCCGGGTTGAACTCGGCGTGCAGACGGAAATCGAACAGGCCGAACTCCAGCTGGCGCAGAACAAACATCGCCGCCTGGTAGTTTTTCGCCGCCAGCATTTTCTCCAGCAGCGCTTGCGGGAGCGGCTCGCCAGTTTCGTAGTGGCCGGAGATAAACGCCAGCGCGTCCGGCTCCCAGCACCAGTTTTCCATAAACTGGCTTGGCAGTTCGACCGCATCCCACGGCACCCCGCTGATGCCAGACACGCCTGCAGTTTCAATGCGGGTCAGCATATGGTGCAGACCGTGACCAAACTCATGGAACAGGGTGATCACTTCATCGTGGGTGAACAGCGCAGGTTTGCCGTTTACCGGACGGTTGAAATTACAGGTGAGATAGGCCACCGGCTTTTGCAAAGTACCGTCTGCTTTGCGCATTTGCCCTACGCAGTCGTCCATCCACGCGCCGCCACGCTTATGCTCACGGGCGTAGAGGTCGAGGTAGAAGCTACCACGCAGCTCGTTCTTGTCATCGTACAGCTCAAAGAAGCGCACTTCCGGGTTCCAGACGTCCACGTCTTTGCGCTCTTTGGCGGTAATACCATAAATGCGCTGAACCACTTCGAACAAGCCGTTAACGGCTTTGTTCTCCGGGAAATACGGGCGAAGTTGTTCATCGCTGATGCTGTATAAATGCTGCTTCTGTTTTTCGCTGTAGTACGCGATATCCCACGGCTGGAGTTCATCCACGCCGAATTCAGCTTTCGCGTAGGCGCGCAGCTGGGCCAGCTCTTTCTCCCCCTGAGGACGGGCTCGTTTTGCCAGATCGGTCAGGAAGTCGAGCACCTGCTGGGGGTTTTCCGCCATTTTGGTGGCGAGGGATTTAAAGGCGTAGCTTTCAAAGCCCAGCAGCTGTGCCAGCTCGTGGCGCAGCGCGAGGATCTCTTCCATCACCGGGCTGTTATCCCATTTCCCGGCGTTTGGCCCCTGATCGGAAGCACGAGTGGTGTAAGCGCGATACATCTCTTCACGCAGCGCCTGGTTATCGCAATAGGTCATTACCGGCAGGTAGCTCGGAATGTCCAGCGTCAGCAGGTAACCTTCCTGCTCTTTCGCTTCAGCCTGCGCTTTTGCTGCGGCCAGCGCGCTTTCCGGCATCCCGGCAAGCTCGGCTTCATCAGTCACCAGCTTGTTCCAGCCCATGGTCGCATCAAGCACGTTGTTGCTGTACTGGTTGCCTAACTCAGACAGACGCGCGGCAATTTCACCGTAGCGTTTCTGCTTTTCTTTCGACAGGCCAATCCCGGAAAGCTCAAAGTCGCGTAGCGCGTTATCCACCGCTTTTTTCTGCGCGGTGTTCAGGCTTGCATAGTGGTCGCCATCCCGCAGATCGCGATAAGCCTGATACAGCCCTTCGTGCTGGCCAACCCAGGTGCTGTACTCGGACAGCAGCGGCAGCGTCTGCTCATAGGCTTCGCGCAGCTCCGGGCTGTTTTTAACGGAGTTCAGGTGGCTGACCGGCGAGAAAATACGGCCCAGCACGTCGTCCACTTCCGCCAGCGGCTGGCAGAGGCTTTCCCAACTGTACGGCGCACCCTGCGCCACAACGCTTTCCACCGCCGAGCGGCAGTCATCCAGCGCCTTAGTCACGGCGGGTATCACATGCTCAGGCTGGATTTTCGAAAACGGTGGCAGTTCGAAGGGCTTTAATAATGGATTGGTCATAAGCGCTGTCCTGTTGAAAAACGGTAAATGAGCGCACGTTCCGGCGCTGTCGATATCATTTCAGAATGGGGTTAAGTGTAGAGGATTTCAATGATCAAAGAGACGGAAAGCACTATCGCTGCGATACGCTACTGACAACACGCCCGGCGGCGCTTCGCTTGCACGGGCCTACTCGCCAGCAACAAGCAACTGTAGATTGTAGGCACGATAAGCGAAGCGCATCGGGCACTGCCGGGTTAGCGTCCGCGCCACCCGGCACGCATTTAACGCATCCGGTACCCCGCCGCGTACGCCGCAGGTAAATCCACGCGCTGCCAGAACTGCTGTTCAGGCGTCAGGCCAGAGAGCGGATACCCGGCAGGCAGCGCCGTTTTCACCATCAGCGTGCGTCGTTGTTCTGCTGACAGCTTCGGCAGCGCGCTTTCCAGCAGCACTTCCGCGCCCTGCGGGACCCTCAGCAAAGGGCCCTCTCCTTTTTGCTGCGGCAAATCATACGTCATCGTGAAGCGATAAAAACGCTGCATCGCCGGGTCACGGTACGGATCGTCCTTGCCGTCCTTTTTCGCGCATTCAGCAAGCGAAATACCGCACTCTTTGGCCAGCGCGGCGCGCAGCTGATCGCGTGCCTCATTGAACAGCGCCCTGTATTTTACGTCATTGAGATAAAACGCCACGTTGCTCTGGGCAACCATTCGCGAGCCCATGATATCCAGTGGATAGTGCACGCCCAGCACGATGCGGGAATAGCCGTAGCGCGCCCCGCGTATCACCAGCGCGTCATAGCGCTCCGGCAGCATCTGCGCCAGCAGCAGCGCATCGGTCACACCGGTGTTGGTGTGCCCGCTCGGGAACGAGCCGCCGTCAGCGGTATAGGGCTTATTGTCTTTCACCACGGTATCGTCCGGTACCAGGTGAATCGTATTCCCCTGCACGAGGAAAGGTCGCGCGTAGTTAAAGTGTTTTTTCGCCTCGCCGGTACTCACTTCGCTGGCCTTGATCAGCGCTGCCGCTTTGCTCAGTTCACCTTTGTCATAGGCCGCGAGAAACGCTTTGCCCAGGCTCGGTCCCAGCGCATCGCTGAGGAAATAGAGATAGCTAATCCCTTCCGCATCAGCCAGCGCCTGATGCCTTGTGGCGGCGGGTGCATCGCGATTAATTTCAGTCACCGTTTGCAGGCTGGCGGCAAGCGTTGAGTCAGGTAGCGAGCTGAACGCTGAAAGCAGCGCAATACCGGCCTGCTGGCGGGCTTTAGTCTGGAAATCGTAGCCGCTGGCCTTGAGCCAGGCGATATCCACCTGCGTGGCGGACTGCTTCGCCTTTTCCAGCTCGTCGCGATTTAACTCAGGCGCACTGCCCTTCAGCGCATTACGCAGGGCCGCAAGCGACTGACTTTCCAGCGCATCGAACGCCTGGCTGTTGGCCGCGGGCGTCACGGAGTCGGCAAGCTGCGCGGCGACATCTGGCATCACTTCTTTTGCCAGTACCGGCAGGGAAATTAGCATCGCCAGAGCCAAAAATGAGTAACGTGATTTCATGTTTTTATCCTGGATTCAATCGATTACCCGACGCTAGCGCATCCGTTTGACACCTTTATGACAGCCCCGGTCACCGCCACCTTCAGCATCAGCGGTAATCCACCGCAATCTGCGGTAAACTGTCGGCATCGTTTATTATTTCGGAACATCCGCCTCCATGCTCAGTTATCGCCACAGCTTCCACGCCGGCAACCATGCCGACGTCCTCAAACACACCGTCCAGAGCCTGATCATTGAATCGCTGAAAGAGAAAGAAAAACCGTTTCTCTATCTCGATACCCACGCTGGCGCCGGGCGTTATCAGCTGAGCAGCGAACATGCCGAGCGCACTGGCGAATACATGGAAGGCATCGCCCGCATCTGGCAGCAGGACGATTTACCGGCTGAATTAGAGCCGTACATCGGCGTGGTGCAGCACTTCAACCGCAGCGGCCAGCTGCGCTACTACCCGGGTTCACCGCTGATTGCGCGTCAGCTGATGCGCGAGCAGGACAGCCTGGAACTGACCGAACTGCACCCGAGCGACTTCCCGCTGCTGCGCTCTGAGTTCCAGAAAGACGATCGCGCCCGCGTGGCAAAAGCCGATGGCTATCAGCAGCTGAAAGCTAAGCTGCCGCCAGCTTCGCGCCGCGGCCTGATTCTGATCGACCCGCCGTATGAAATGAAAACCGACTATCAGGCGGTGGTCTCCGGCATCAGCGAAGGTTACAAGCGCTTCGCCACCGGCACCTATGCGCTGTGGTACCCGGTCGTTCTGCGTGCGCAAATCAAACGCATGATCAAAGATCTCGAAGCCACCGGCATTCGCCGTATTCTGCAAATTGAACTGGCGGTGCGTCCGGACAGCGACCAGCGCGGCATGACCGCTTCGGGCATGATTGTCATCAACCCGCCGTGGAAGCTCGAACAGCAGATGAACAACGTGCTGCCGTGGCTGCACAAAAAGCTGGTGCCGGCCGCCACGGGTCACGCCACCGTCAGCTGGATTGTGCCGGAGTAATCGCAACCATCGGTGGAACCTATGGATTCCAGGTATACAATCGCGGCAATCAACGATTAAGGAAGAAGCTATGACTAAGCATTACGACTACATCGCCATCGGCGGCGGCAGCGGCGGTATCGCCTCAATCAACCGTGCGGCCATGTACGGCCAGAAGTGTGCGCTGATTGAAGCCAAAGAGCTCGGCGGCACCTGCGTAAACGTTGGCTGCGTACCGAAAAAGGTGATGTGGCATGCCGCGCAGATCCGCGAAGCCATCCATATGTATGGCCCGGACTACGGCTTCGATACCACCCTTAATCACTTCGACTGGAACAAGCTGGTCTCCAGCCGCAGCGCCTATATCGACCGCATCCACACCTCGTACGACAACGTGCTGGGTAAAAATAAAGTGGACGTGATCAAAGGCTTCGCCCGTTTCGTGGATGCTAAAACCATCGAAGTAAACGGTGAAACCCTGACCGCAGACTATATCCTGATCGCCACCGGCGGCCGTCCGAGCCACCCGGACATTCCGGGCGTGGAATACGGTATCGACTCTGATGGCTTCTTCGAGCTGCCTGCTCTGCCAAAACGCGTTGCCGTCGTTGGCGCAGGCTATATCGCCGTCGAACTGGCGGGGGTGATCAACGGTCTGGGCGCGGAAACGCACCTGTTCGTGCGTAAGCATGCGCCGCTGCGCAGCTTCGATCCTCTGATTGTCGAAACGCTGGTTGAGGTGATGAACGCCGAAGGTCCGCAGCTGCACACCCATGCGGTGCCGAAATCCGTGGTGAAAAACGCCGACGGCAGCCTGACGCTGACCCTGGAAGACGGCAAAACGTTTGAAGTCGATTGCCTGATCTGGGCGATTGGCCGCGAGCCGGAAACCAACAACTTCAACCTCGGCGTCACCGGCGTGAAAACCAACGACAAAGGTTACATTGTTGTCGATAAGTTCCAGAACACCAGCGTGCCGGGTATCTACGCCGTGGGCGATAACACCGGTGCGGTGGAATTGACTCCGGTAGCGGTTGCCGCTGGCCGTCGCCTGTCCGAGCGTCTGTTTAACAACAAGCCGGACGAGCATCTCGACTACAGCAACATCCCGACCGTCGTGTTCAGCCACCCGCCAATTGGCACCGTAGGTCTGACCGAACCGCAGGCGCGCGAGCAGTATGGCGATGACGCCGTGAAGGTTTATAAATCTTCCTTCACCGCGATGTATACCGCTGTGACCTCTCACCGCCAGCCGTGCCGTATGAAGCTGGTGTGCGTGGGCCCGGAAGAGAAAATCGTCGGCATTCATGGCATCGGCTTTGGCATGGATGAGATCCTGCAGGGCTTCGCCGTAGCACTCAAAATGGGTGCAACCAAGAAAGACTTCGACAACACCGTGGCGATCCACCCGACCGCAGCGGAAGAGTTTGTGACGATGCGTTAAGTTGCGCATCTCCTGGAGTCAAAAAAGCCAGCGTATGCTGGCTTTTTTATTGCTGATGACCCTGCACCGCCTTCATTCAGAGTGAAAACGGGCCATCAATTCAGAAAGAAGTGGCCCGACCCGACGCAGTTCATCCAGATGCGCTGAGCTCAGCACTGACAGTAGCTTCTCTGCCTGTTCCGTCAGCCCCAACGCCATTTTTCGCTGATCTTCCGCACAATCGATACGGTAAATCAGATTGAGCTCTTCCAGGCGCTTTACCAGCCCGGACGTACTGTGCGGCTGTAAAATAAGCCTTTCCGCCAAAAGACCAATGGTCATTTTCCCGGCCTCGGCCCCTTTAATCGCCAGCAGCGCCTGATGCTGCTGCGGGGTCAGGCCAGCCTGTTTTGCTTCCCTTTCACTGAACGCCAGAAACTGTCTTAAGGTGGCCCGGAAGTCCGCCAGCGCGACATAGTCCGTTTCTGTCATTTCCCGTTTTCCCATATTTAACTCACCGTAACGTTGATTTTATATCGCATTGCGATATAAATTACTGTCCTCTGGCACAGACCTGCATGCTTGTCATGGCCTGAAAATAAACTTCCCCAACCCCGAATTGTAAGCCTGTAAGCCAAAGAGTCTACCTCCGGTTGGGTATAACAGAAATGCTGCCATTTCTGCATTAAGGATTTATTTGTGATAAATAAAACCGACCCTATTTTGTCAGAATCCTTATTAGTTAGTTTGTTATTTCTGACACATGCAGTGAATTGTATCCGGATGTAATCATCCGGACGCCAGAATTATAAATCATCGTGACTCACATGGCTGAAGATATCCCCTCTTCGGCAAGGCTTTCTGCGCCCAAATATCGGTGGACGGTTATTTCCTTTGCCCTAATCCCGGCGCGGCAAGGGCTTATTACTCTTAGGTGGTAAAATAAATGAAAGAAAATAAACAACGTCTTAGTCATTATGACGGCGCTGCCGGCGGTTGGGGTGCGGTTATCGCCTGTGCCACTCAGGTAATAAGCCAGAAAGCCCCCGTCAGAGACACCATTGCCCTCTTTAAAATGAACCAGGTGAAGGGGTTTGACTGCCCCGGATGCGCCTGGCCCGATCCGGACCATCGCTCGCCTATGGAGCTGTGCGAAAATGGCGTGAAAGCCGTCTCGTGGGAAACCACCAGCAAAAAAGTAACACCTGAATTTTTTGCAGCTCATCCGGTGCAGGCGCTCTGGAAACAAAGCGATTATGAGCTTGAGCAACACGGACGCCTGACGCATCCGATGAAGTACGACATTACCACCGACACCTGGCAGCCCATCGACTGGGAAACGGCTTTTAACGAAATTGGCAAGACGCTGCGCCAGCTTCAGCCGGAACAGGTTGAATTTTATACCTCCGGGCGCACCTCCAACGAAGCCGCGTTCCTCTACCAGCTCTTTGCCCGCGAATACGGCACCAACAATTTTCCCGACTGTTCCAACATGTGCCATAGCCCTACCGGCAAGGGATTAGGCGAGTCAATCGGCATCGGCAAAGGCACGGTTGAGCTAAGCGACTTTGAAGCCGCCGATCTGGTGATTTGCGTGGGCCACAACCCCGGCACCAATCACCCTCGTATGCTGGCAACGCTGCGTGAAGTGGCACGGCGAGGCGGGAAAATTATCTCGGTGAATCCCCTGCGTGAACGCGGCCTCGAGCGTTTCAGCTTCCCGCAGTCCCCTACCGATATGCTGCTTGGCGGGTCAACGGAGATTTCCAATGACCATTTCCAGATCCGTATCGGTGGCGATGCCTGGTTCTTCCGCGGCGTAATGAAAGCAATGATAGAGCATGACGATGAGAGCCAGAAAAATGGAACGCCGGAGATTATCGATCATGGATTTATCGCCGCCCAGACCCTCGGCTATGAAGCACTCCGTGAGAGCATCGATGCGCTGGAGTGGTCACAAATCGAGTCAGGCGCGGGCGTAACCCGGGAAGAGATCGTCCATTTTGCGGAGATCTACACCGCTCACCAAAAGGTGATTGTCTGCTATGGCCTTGGGATCACCCAGCATCGCAACGGCACGCAAAATGTTCAGCAGCTGATTAATCTGCTGCTGTTACGCGGCAATATGGGCCGGGAAGGCGCAGGTATTTGTCCGCTGCGCGGCCACTCCAACGTGCAGGGCGACCGAAGCGTCGGCATCAATGAAGAGCCGAGTGAAGATTTTAACCTCAGCCTGGAAAAGCATTTCGGGATTAAAGTACCGCGCAAGCACGGCCATTCGTCAGTGGACAGCATCCGGGCCTTTGAACGTGGAGACTCGCGCGCGCTGATCTGCATGGGCGGCAACCTTGCGGTCGCGATGCCCGATCCGCTGCGTACCTTCCCGGCAATCCGTAAGCTCGAGCTTCAGGTCCATGTGGCGACCAAGCTCAACCGCTCACATCTGCTGGCCGCCAAAAACAGCTATCTGCTGCCGGCGCTGGGGCGCACGGAACGCGACATACAGCAGGCGGGCATTCAGTCGGTTACAGTGGAAGATTCCATGAGCATGGTCCACGCCTCTACCGGCTCCCTGAAGCCAGCCTCTCCATGGCTAATGTCCGAACCGGCGATTGTCGCGGGCCTTGCCAAAGCCACGCTGCCGCAGAGCCCGATTAACTGGAAAGCGCTGTCAGGCGATTATCGTCTGATTCGCAACGCTATTGAGGCAGTGATCCCCGAGTTTTATGACTACAATCAGCGCATTGAAGCGCCCGGCGGCTTCCGTCTGGATAACCCGGCTTCACGCGGTGAATATCGCACCGCGACAGGTAAAGCCATGTTTATTCCGTGTACCACGGAAGCCATTGATGACCAGGGATTACCTCCGGAGCACCTGGTACTGGCCACCATCCGCAGTCACGACCAGTACAACACAACCATCTACGGAATGAACGACCGTTACCGTGGCGTCACCGGTCGACGGGATGTGGTTTTCCTCAGCGTCAATGAGGCTCGTGTACGCGGGCTCAAACAAGGGGATGTCGTCAATGTGGCGGCCTTAAACGAAAAAGGTGAAATCAGCGAAGAGCGAACGCTGCCTGACCAGACCGTGCATATTGTCTCCATGGCGGTGGGCTCCATAGCGGCTTATCTTCCTGAAGCCAATATTTTGCTCTCGCTGGATGCGGTGGATGAGCAAAGCATGACGCCAGCTTATAAAAGCGTACCGGTACTAATAACGAGAAAAAATTAGGCGATTATCAGGGCACAAGATGTTTGAGCATCGCGTGCCCAACGTAATTACTCCAGTTAAAGCCGTTCTGTAAAACCACCACCGCGTTCTGGTTGGCCTTATCAAAACCGATATAGCTGGAATAACCGCCGATATAACCGACCTGATAAGTGATTTTTTTGTTGCCCGTGGGTGTCGGTTATCCAGGCAATATTGGCGGCTTCTTTTTCGCGTGGGAAATAATCGACGGTGACGTCGCGGAAGGCTTTATTGAGTGTCGCATCTTTCGTCGGCGAGAAATGAGCCCGGGTATATTCAATCAGATCGCGCGCATCGCTATAAAGACTCGCCGCACCAACCATATTATTGCTGAACTGCCAGTCCGGGGTTAACGCACCGCGAGGAATGAACTTCGGCTGATCTCCGGCGTGCCCCAATGCCCGCAGCGGGAAGGCGCGCAGGGTTTCGGGGCGAAAACTGGCATTCCTCATGCCGAGCGGCTGGAAGATCTTTTGCGCGGCTAACGCGTCTATGGATTGCCCGGTCTGATATTTCAGAAGGTAGCCGGGCCGTTGTGCTCAATCACCGTCACCACCATCCCGGACACCTGTTTGCTGCGCATATATTCGCCAACAAGTTCGTCAACGGACAGCGCCCGGCCATTTTGCGCAAGCTGCTTCACTTCGCTGGAAGGCATGTTCATTTGCGACAGCGTGCCGGAGCAGCCGGAGAGCAAAACGCACGTCATCAGCCCAGGGAGTAATAACCCTTTCAATGCGAACCTTCCCGTTGAGTCAAAGGCATCATGTGCGCTGGTCTGTGGAGGGCAGACCTTATCGATATTCACGCTTTGTTGCAAAGTGAAAGCTCTGAAAGTGAGAGGGCGGCTTTTCGCAACCGTTTCACCGATTTTTTCTTAAAAAACGGCGCGTTATCGGAAACAAGTGCTGAGAAAAAAAGCACATAAACGTGACTAAGAGCACGCTTTTCCCTCCTGAGACCGAAGCGAATGACTACGCTTAATTAAGCACCAATATTATGGCACCTTAGTTTTGACGTTATCCGGAGGTTTTTATCGCTATGCTCAACCAGAAATTACGTAACCCGGACACCGACGAAGTGCAGGCCATCGAGCCTGAGCTCAGCTATCTCACGGATCCGTGCGAGTTAAAACTGGATGACATATCCGAGGTCGAGCCCGAACCGGAGATGATAGAGGGGATGCCCGCCTCCGATGCGCTGACGCCCGCCGACCGTTACCTTGAGCTGTTTGAACGCGTGCAGAAAGCGCGGATCTTCACTGACAGCAAAACCTTCCCCGACTGCGCGCCGAAAATGGATCCGCTGGACGTTCTGATCCGCTTTCGCCAACGGAAACGCCAGCCCGGTTTTGATCTGCGGGCGTTTGTTGAGGAGCATTTCTGGCTGCCGGCGACGGACGGCGATCTGTACGTCTCCAATCCCAACAGCACGCTGAAAGAGCACATCGACACGCTCTGGTCAGTGCTGACCCGAGAGCCGCAGGATCATATTCCGTGGTCTTCCCTGCTGGCGCTGCCCCAGGCCTATATCGTCCCGGGCGGACGCTTCAGCGAAACCTATTACTGGGATTCCTACTTCACCATGCTCGGACTGGCGGAAAGCGGCCGCGAAGATCTGCTTAAGTGCATGGCAGATAACTTCGCCTGGATGATCGAGCGCTACGGTCATATTCCTAACGGAAACCGTACTTACTATCTCAGCCGCTCGCAGCCACCGGTGTTTGCCCTGATGGTGGAGCTGTTTGAAGAGGACGGCGTGCGCGGGGCGAAGCGGTATCTGGACCACCTGAAGATGGAGTATGAGTTCTGGATGGACGGAGCAGGTAACCTGCTACCGAACCAGGCCTGGCGCCACGTGGTGCGCATGCCGGACGGCTCGCTGCTTAACCGCTACTGGGACGACCGCGACACGCCGCGCGACGAGTCCTGGGCTGAGGACGTTGAAACCGCCCGCCATTCTGGTCGCCCACCGAACGAGGTCTATCGCGATCTCCGTGCAGGTGCGGAATCCGGCTGGGACTACTCCTCCCGCTGGCTACGCGACAGCACAAGGCTTGCCAGTATCCGCACCACGCAGTTCATTCCCATCGATCTGAACGCGTTTTTGTTCAAGCTTGAAAATACGATTGCCAACATTTCCGGTGCGAAAGGCGACCGTGAAACCGAGGCGGAATTCCGCCATAAAGCCAGCGAGCGCCGGGCGGCGGTGACCCGCTATCTGTGGGATGACGAGCAAGGCTGCTATCGTGATTACGACTGGCGGCGCGAACAATTAGGGCTGTTCTCTGCTGCCAGCGTGGTGCCGCTGTATGTCGGCATGGCGACGCATGAGCAGGCCGATAAGCTGGATACAGCAGTGCGCACGCGCCTGCTGACGCAGGGCGGGATCCTCGCCACCGAGTACGAGAGCGGCGAACAGTGGGATTTCCCCAACGGCTGGGCGCCGCTGCAGTGGATGGCCATTCAGGGCTTTAAGCTCTACGGCAACGACGCTTTAGGCAATGAGATTGCCCGCAGCTGGCTGACCACCGTGAACCATTTTTATCAGCGCCATCATAAGCTGATTGAGAAATATCACATCGCCAGCAGCACGCCCCGCGAAGGGGGCGGTGGGGAATACCCGCTGCAGGACGGCTTCGGCTGGACCAACGGCGTGGTGCGCCGCCTGATGGGCCTCTATGGCGAACCGTGAGTGAATTAATCAATCGCATCGTAAATGGCTGACTGTATGCTCAGCCATTTTTTATGCTGCGCATCCGGCGTCGCATCGGCGCGCAGCTTTGCCTGAGACACGTTATAGCGCTGGCGCTCCACCACTGCGGGCGTCGCGCAGAAGGCCTGCAAATACGATTTGCGCACAGAAGTGAGCGGTTCGCCGCTCGCCATAGCGTGACCGAGCGTGTTGATAAACCGGCGGCAGGGCTTCGGTTCATCCATCTGCAGGCGATAGCGCAGCAGCAGCTCCAGCACTTCATCGTAGCGGAAAGACTGCGCCTGTTCCGTCCATGCCAGCTGCCACGTCATTCCGCCCTGTAAAAACAGCGTTGTGACTCGCGTATCATTGCGATCGATGGCCGAACGCAGGCTGTTCACATCCCAGGTAATGCCCATATTCGCCAGCTTTTCACGCGGCGACGGCGTTTCCCGTTCCGGGGCATCCACCAAAGATTCGCTGGCCTGCGCTGCCTGTTCTACAGGGGCGGTGCTGTTAAACAGCCACAGCGCGGCAAACGCCATTCCCAGCATCGCCACGCCGACCGCCCCCCACAGTACGGTGGAAATCATCTGGTGCCGCTCTTGCGGGTTTCGCACCTGAATTTTTTTCGGCGGCTCGATGCTTTCACGCACCGGCTGGTTGTCGCCGCCCAGGGCACGGTCACGGCTGCGTGCATTCTCCCAGAAATGATTGAGCTCATTGCTGTCGACCGCAGTAAAGGCCATCGGATTGACCCGCGTTCTGCCCTGTTCAAACGCATGCAGAACCGGGCCGGTAATCTGATGCAGGTAATTGTCGATCAGCGCCATTTCCGTGGTGGTCAGCGAGCGCCGGGCGAGAATGGCGTTGCGCATCACCCGGCAATCCTCCAGAAACGCATGCAGCGTAACGCGCTGCTCAGCAAACAACGTCAGCGCAGCGGCAGAATTAAACAAAGGCGAATAGTGGCGGGCAAACGCCTTTTTATCCACGATGAGCAGGGCAAGCTCGCTGAACAACATCCCGGAGAGGATATCCCCGGTATCACCGTTTGCCAGCCAGCGTCGCACGCTGTCCGCGCCAAATTGCAGCTTCAGCGAGTCATTCAGCCTCATCGCATCGGGAAAGGCCTGGCCGATAAGCGCCTTCAGCGTCAGGGTCATCGCCCGCATCTGCCGCTGGGCCTGCTCCTGACGGTCGCTACCGTCTTCGCCCGGCAGCGAGGGAAACGTCAGAAGAGGCTGCTGCTGGCGCACAAACTCCAGCGCCGCCACGAACCGTAGCGCAGCAATCAGCTGGTTGTCCGTCACCGCCTGTCCGCGCTCATAAACCGGCACGATTTGCTGCAAATGGCGCAGCTGCAGGGTGAAATCGCTGATTTGGGCGTCGTTGAGTTTGAGCCGTCGGGCCACGTTTGCCCAGCCGCCGAGGTTCAGGCGCGCCTGTTCAAGCTGCTCCAGAAACCAGCGAGGATCCTTTGCCTCCGCGCCATGGACGTTAAGCAGCGACAGAATCTCAGTGGCCGCCTGACGAATCACGCCCAGGCAGTGTTCAAACTGATCACCAGAGTAGTGCGATGCCGTGTGCATCTGTTTTCCTTCTCAAGGCTTAAGGTATCCCTGCCAGATACAGGGTTTTATTTTTATTTTTAGACGGTTACAAAGTAGCTTACCGCACAACAGGCAGGGCTAATCCGCCTATAAACCGATAAAAAGCCCCGGAGTAAACACGATGATAATCCTCACCACGCCACGGCTACGCTGTGAAATGTTGAAAGAAGCGGACTGGCCTTTCTTTCTGTCGCTTTATCAGATGACAGAGTGGTGATGCGCAAGGTCATGGACGCACTAAGCGAAGCGGAGATTCGCGAGGCCTTTGACGTGCGCCTTACGCCCTGGTCGCCAGGAGCAGAGCACTGGCTTTGCCTGATAGTGCGTGACGCCGGCACCCACGAGCCGCTGGGATTAACGGGTTTTATTCAGCGCGAGAGAACCATGGCGGAGATTGGTTTTCTCTTTGCGCCTGGCGCGCAGGGTAAAGGTTACGCCACCGAGTCGCTGCGGACGGTGTGTGATTATGCCTTTAGTGAAGGTGACTTCAGACGGCTGACGGCGACCGTCACAGCCGGAAATTGGGCATCGCGCCGGGTGCTGGAGAAAATGGGTTTTGTGCTGGAAGGCGAGCTGCGTGAGAGCTACTGGCTCAGCGGGGAATGGCACAATGACTGGCTGATGGGGTTATTACGGCGCGAATATGAACGTTAAACAAAAACCAAACCAGGCAGGCCGGTTAAACCTTAGCACCGTTCGGCAACAACAACACCCACCGCGTAGGCCGGGTAAGCGTCGGCACCCCCCGGTACAAAAACGCCAGCAACGTAGGCCGGGTAAGCGTCAGCGCCACCCGGCACAAACAACATGCGTTACAGGAACATCCCGCCGGAGACTTCAATACGCTGGGCGTTCATCCAGCCCAGTTCATCGCTCAGCAGCGCCGCAATCGCTCCGCCGATATCATCCGGCAGGCCCGTGCGACCAAGCGCTGTTTGCGCAGCAATATGCTGATTCATCTCGGCGTTATCCCGCACGCGGCCGCCGCCGAAGTCCGTCTCAATTGCGCCTGGCGCGATAATGTTGACCGAAATACCGCGCGCGCCCAGCTCTTTGGCCTGATAGCGCGTCAGCACTTCCATCGCCCCTTTCATTGAGGCGTAGGCCGCAAAGCCCGGCAGAGCAAAACGAGCCAGCCCGGAAGAGACGTTCAGGATACGGCCGCCGTCCTGAATCATCGGCAGCAGGCGCTGGGTGAGGAAGAACGGACCTTTGAAATGGATATTCATCAACTCATCAAACACCGCTTCGCTGGTCTCGGCGAAGGAGCCGTACAGACCGATGCCCGCATTGTTTACTAAATAATCAAACGTGCTGCGCTGCCAGGTGTGCTGTAGCTGCTGCTGCACCTGTTCAGCAAATTTTTCGAAACTTGCGCTATCGGCGACGTTCAGCTGCAATGCCGCCGCTTTCACGCCAAATTGTTCGATTTCAGCGACAACTTTTTGTGCTTCCTGCTGATTACTGTTGTACGTCAGCAGAACATGAATTCCTTTCGCCGCCAGCTTCAGCGCCGCATTTTTCCCCAGACCGCGGCTGCCGCCGGTGATTAAAGCAATACGTTGTGTCATAACCAACCTCATTTCAGACAGGTGAACAGTGAGAAGAAGCTTATTAGGTGATGTATAATCAATAAAGAGAGCAAAATACGTTTCATTGTTTCGCTGATAACAACAAAAGGCGTTTGCTTTGGATAAAATACACGCAATGCAACTGTTCATTCGCGTTGCGGAGCTGGAGAGTTTTTCCCGCGCTGCGGATACGCTGGGCCTGCCAAAGGGTAGCGTATCGCGTCAGGTTCAGGCGCTGGAAAACCTGCTCGGGATCCGCCTGCTGCACCGCACAACGCGCCGCGTCCAGCTCACGCAGGACGGCATGGTCTATTACGAGCGGGCAAAAGATTTGCTGAGCAACCTCGACGAACTTGACGGTATGTTCCAGCACGACCCCACCAGCATCAGCGGACGACTGCGCGTGGACATGCCCGTTGGCGTTGCGCGAAATTTAGTCATTCCCAAACTGCCCGCTTTTTTACAGCAGTATCCGGGCATCGAACTGGAGCTCAGCAGCAGCGACCGCCTGGTGGATGTGATTCGGGAAGGATTCGACTGCGTGGTGCGGGTGGGCATACTAAAAGATTCCGGATTAGTGGCACGCCCCATTGGCAAACTGACCGTCGTCAACTGCGCCAGTCCGGACTATCTGGCGCGTTTTGGTTATCCGGAAACGCTTGACGATCTGGCAAGCCACGCGCTGGTCCATTACTCCACCAACCTGGGCGTACGCCCGCAGGGTTTTGAAATCAGCGTGGACAATCAAACGCGCTGGCTGAAAACAGGCGGCATACTGACGGTGAACAGCACCGAAACCTATCACGCGGCCTGCCTGGCGGGGCTGGGAATTATTCAGGTCCCGCGCATCGGTGTGAAAGAAGCGTTGCGCAGCGGCAAGCTGGTGGAGATTCTGTCGCAGCACCGCGCTGAGCCGATGCCGGTCTCGCTGATTTATCCGCACCGCCGCAACCTTTCTCGCCGCGTTCATCTGTTTATGGAGTGGCTGACGGAGATCCTCAAAAGCTACGTGGACTGACATCCGTGAGCTTTCAGAAAATGATCAGCACCTCATCGGCTATAATTTCATTTTGTTGTAAAAGAAAGGAATACGCACCTGATGACGCCGGATAACGACGCAAAACGCCCCACGCAGGATCTTGATTACGATCCCGTCAGGAAAATGGACACCGAAGAGCCCGTTGATAGCGGCCTCAAACAGCGTGCCGCCGGTGCGCTGAACAAAGCGACGGGCACCGCGCAAAAAGTACAGCGCCAGCCCATTATTGCTCACCTGATTCGCGCCGCAGAACGCTTCAACGACAGGCTTGGCAACCAGTTTGGTGCAGCCATCACCTACTTTTCTTTCCTGTCGATGATTCCGATTCTGATGGTGTCCTTTGCCGCAGGCGGGTTTATTCTCGCCTCACACCCGACGCTGCTTCAGGACATCTTCGACAAGATCCTGACTAACGTCAGCGACCCGACGCTCGCTGCAACCCTGAAAAACACCATCAACACCGCCGTGCAGCAGCGTACCACCGTCGGCATCGTCGGCCTGCTGGTGGCGCTCTACTCCGGGATTAACTGGATGGGCAACCTGCGCGAGGCTATCCGCGCCCAGTCGCGCGATGTCTGGGAGCGTACGCCCCAGGACCAGGAAAAAATCTGGGTGAAGTACTTCCGCGATTTCATCTCATTGCTTGGTCTGCTGGTGGCGCTGATCGTCACGCTCTCGATCACCTCCATTTCCGGGGCAGCCCAGCAGATGATCATCTCGGCGCTCTATCTCGACTACATTGAGTGGCTGAAGCCCGCCTGGCGGTTGATTGGCCTGGCTATCTCTATTTTCGCCAACTATCTGCTGTTCTTCTGGATATTCTGGCGTCTGCCTCGCCACCGCCCGCGCAAAAAGGCGCTGATTCGCGGGACGTTTATTGCGGCAATCGGCTTTGAGGTGATCAAAATCATCATGACCTGGACGCTGCCCGCGCTGGTCAAGTCACCGTCTGGTGCGGCCTTTGGCTCAGTACTGGGGCTGATGGCGTTCTTTTATTTCTTCGCCCGCCTGACGCTATTCTGCGCCGCCTGGATTGCTACCGCCGAATACAAAGACGACCCGCGAATGCCGGGCAAAACCCATCGCTGAACCTCACATTGGGGTGAAATTTCACCCCAATGCACCTTATTAGCAGATAAATCCAGACGGTAACTTTTCTTTAACCAAAAACTGGTTTTATCTGCTAATTAATTATTTATGTGAAGCATTTCATAGATGTGAATCTGCCAGCCTGAAAATTATCCGCTTTTTGCCGATTTTTCACCCTCCCCCTCGCTTTGTTACACATTGAAATGCGGCTTTTGCTATGCGTAATATGGCCGTTCGTTCGCCAAAAATAAGAAAATGCTATGCAAAATGCTGCCACCACAACACTCGAAAATTCACAGGACATCGCGCCGGTCAATTCACGCAATAAAGTCGTGGTCGCCTCGCTGATTGGCACCGCCATCGAGTTCTTTGACTTCTATATTTATGCCACCGCCGCGGTGATCGTTTTCCCGCATATCTTCTTCCCGCAGGGCGACCCAACCGCCGCCACGCTGCAGTCTCTGGCGACCTTCGCTATCGCCTTCGTCGCGCGTCCGATTGGCTCTGCGCTGTTTGGTCACTTTGGCGACCGCGTGGGTCGTAAAGTGACGCTGGTAGCGTCTCTGCTGACAATGGGTATTTCTACGGTCGTTATCGGCCTGCTGCCGGGCTATGAGACCATCGGCATTCTGGCGCCGATGCTGCTGGCGCTGGCGCGTTTTGGTCAGGGTTTAGGGCTTGGCGGTGAATGGGGCGGCGCGGCGCTGCTGGCGACGGAAAACGCCCCACCGAAAAAGCGTGCGCTGTATGGCTCATTCCCGCAGCTTGGGGCGCCAATCGGCTTCTTCTTCGCCAACGGCACGTTCCTGCTGCTCTCCTGGCTGCTGACCGACGAACAGTTCATGAGCTGGGGCTGGCGCGTACCGTTTATCTTCTCTGCGGTGCTGGTGATCATCGGCCTGTACGTTCGGGTTTCGCTGCATGAGACACCGGTGTTTGCCAAAGTTGCCGCTGCGAAAAAACAGGTGAAAGTGCCGATGGGCACGCTGCTCAGCAAGCACCTGCGCGTCACCATTCTCGGCACCTTCATCATGCTGGCAACCTACACGTTGTTCTACATCATGACCGTCTATTCCATGACCTACAGCACCGCGGTGGTGCCGCATGGTCTGGGCTTACCCCGTAACGAAGTGCTGTGGATGCTGATGATGGCGGTGATTGGCTTTGGCGTGATGGTGCCGATTGCAGGTCTGCTCGCCGACCGCTTTGGCCGCCGCAGGAGCATGATTACCATCACCTCGTTGATTATTCTGTTTGGCCTGTTCGTGTTCCAGCCGCTGCTGGGCTCCGGCGATCCTGCGCTGATTATGGCCTACCTGCTGATTGGCCTGAGCCTGATGGGCCTGACCTTCGGCCCGATGGGCGCGCTGCTGCCGGAGCTGTTCCCGACCGAAGTGCGTTACACCGGGGCATCTTTCTCCTATAACGTGTCGTCGATTCTGGGAGCATCCGTGGCGCCGTACATCGCCGCCTGGCTGACCGGCGCTTATGGCCTGGCGTATGTGGGCTACTATCTGGCCTCAATGGCAGCCCTGACGCTGATCGCGCTGGTGTTGACGCACGAGACAAAGCATCAGTCGCTTTAAGTGCCTTTGTGCCGGGTGGCGCGAACGCTTACCCGGCCTACCCTTTATTCCCCCTCTCCCTCAGGGAGAGGGAAACCGCTACTTCCGCATCTGCGACAAAATCACATGGCACTGATTCGCATCGCCTTCTGACGGGGAAATCAGCGCCAGCAGCGCCGCCGCAGGCGTCACCAGAGTTGCCAGCGCGGCCGCCACCGCACCGCGTACAATCAGCGGGCCGGGCTTCACGCCGTAATCCGGATTTTTGAAGGTGCCGCGTACGTACAGCGGTGAACGCAGCGTGATGATACGAATCCCCTTACTCTCCGGATCGATGGTCAAATCCATCTGCTCTGTCGCAAAGCTCGCGGTGCCGGTAACGTTAATCAGCGCGTTTTCCGTATCAAACGCCAGTATTTGCGGTCGCGCCACGCCGTTGCGGATATCCACGTTTGCCGCCGCGCAGTTCACACGCACTTCGTCGTCGCCAAATATCTGCCCGACGATGAAGTTACCGACGTTCAGGCCAAGGATTTCCATCAGGTTGCGGCTGACCACGCCGTCGTTCATCAGCAGCTTCAGGTTACCATTACTGGAACCCAGCAGCGCCGCCACGGAATTCCCCGTGCCGCGCAGCTGCGCATCCCCGTTCATTTCACCCAGGGTCTTCTGCATCAGCTCGACGTTCGGCATCAGCTCTTTCAGCCGCAGCCGCCGGGCCTGAATATCCGCTTCGCCCTGCATGGGTTTTTTATTCCCTGCCAGGTGGATCCTGGCGTTAATGCTGCCGTTGGCCATGCCGAACTTCAGCGGCTGCAGGCGCAAATCGCCGCGCTCAAGGATCACGTGGGTGGAGAGATCGCTGAGCGGCAAAGTCCCACCGTGTTCGATTCTGCCGCCCTTAAAGCGTACATCGGCGTCCATCACGTCCCATTTATCCGTTTCGAATCGCTCGTATGGCAGGACTTTCCCGGCGGGCTGGGGATCTTTCTGCACCTCTTTCTTTTTGGTGCCCTTGCCCGAATCCACGCCAATCAGCGGACCTAAATCGGCAAGCCGTAGCTGCTTCGACTCCATATCGCCTTCCAGCTTCGGCCTTGGTTTGGTCATGCTGTACTTCAGCGTGCCGTGAATATCACTGTCGCCAATGCGCCCGTTGAAGTTTCGGTAGTCAAATACCGAGCCTTTCTCAGTGTCGATTTTTGCCACCAGATGGCCGTCCGTTTCGAACGGCGGCGTGTCCGGCAACAAGATACCCGTCAGGTCGTACAGCTGGCCAAGTGAATCGCCGGAGAATTTCAGGCGCAAATCCACGCCGCCCATTTTCATCGGATCGTTAATCGTGCCGCTGAACGCCACCCGCGTATTGCCGGAGTGGACATCCGCCTGCACCGGGAAGGGCGTGCCTTCGCTTTTCAGCGCCAGCATCCCACCAATTTTCCCTGTGCCGGTTAGCGGCTGACCGTTGTAGCGCCCATCGGCCTTAAGGCCAAACACATAGTCGCCCGGCTTCGGCCCGTCGCTTTTACCTTTCTCACCGGTCACTTCGCTGAATGCCAGCGGTTTGCCAAGCGGATCGACGAAGATCTCAATGTCCGCCCGGGTCACTTTATCGTCCACTTTGATCCGCCCGCGATCGAACAAAATGTTATCGAGCCGGAAGGACCAGGACGAAGGCTGGGCGTTGCTTTGCTTGTCGCTGGCGGAAGCAAGGTTGAACGTCCAGTTATTGGTTTTTTCCGACAGGCGAATAATGCGGGCATCCGGCTGCACGAGCTTGATCCAGGGCAGGTAGACGGTTTTGGTAAGCAGCGCCAGGGGGGCCAAAGTGGCTTCCACGCGCGGCAGATGCACCATGGTTATCTCAGGAATATCAGGTGGGTTGCCAAGAATAACGTCGTCTGCATGAACATGCGGCCAGGGCACCCAGCTTCGCCAGCCGGTTTCGCCAGGCTGCCGCTCCCAGACCACGCCTAAATCGCCGCGAATGGCGAAGGGTCGGTTCAGCTCAGCCGACACTTTCTGATTGATGGTGGGCTTCAGGCGATTCCAGTCGAAGGTCGCAATGATTATCCAGAGCACGACGATCAGCAGAACTATCGTCGCCAAAGTGATGGTTAAAACCTTTCTGGTTTTTGTCATGCCGTAAACGCTCCTGTTTTGCCTCACCTTTCATGACTATAGCTGAGGCTGACAGAAAGGACGGCAGATCAGGCCAGATTAAGCATCACTTCTTCGAGGGTGGACAGCGGGACGGGACGGGACAGGAAATAGCCCTGTGCCGCGTGTGCCGGGGATTGCTGGACGTCACGCCACTCCTCCAGGGTTTCAACCCCTTCCACAATCACGCCCTGGCAATAGCGGTTCATCAGCTGAATCAGCAGCTCGAACAGATTGCGTCCTTCCGGGGTTTTGCGCAGCATGATGAAGAGATCGCGGGCAACTTTGATGTAGTCATACCGCACTTCACTTAGCGCCGAGAAGTTCGCCATACCGGTACCGAAATCATCAAGCCACAGCGGACCAAACTCGCACAGTGAAGCAAAAGAGGAATCCTGCGGCAGCCGGATGTGCTCCACCAGCTCAAAGCGCAGCCACGGGATCCCTTCAATTTGCGCCATCAGCGACGGATCCTGACGCATCGCCAGCAGCGTCGGGCCGTCAACGTTCACCGATGCCAGGATCCCGTTATCGGTGAAGAAGGTACGTTTTGCCGTCAGCACCGCCAATTGCTCTTTGATAACGTCGATACGCTGACGCACAGCCACCTCTGCAAAATAGCGGTCCGGCGCGATACGTTGGCTGGGGTGATCCGGGTGGGTCACCACGGTCAGTACTTCGACCGCCATCAGAGAGCCATCGGTTTTGTAGATGGGCTGGTAAGTATAAGCACGCTCACACTCCAGCCAATAGCGCCGCTCCTGGAGGCCTTCAATGCCTGCATCGGGAATGCTTAGCCGCTGGATAACCTGCTTTAACTTCATCTCAGCTGTCCTGTAAAAGGGAAATCTATCGGAACTCGTCATTGGGTTATCGGCGCTTAAAGTGAGAACTTTATGTTCACCTTTGGCATTTTGCATTTCTGTACGCGGAGGATTGGAGCAGAACCGGCGTCAGTTCAAAAAAATAATGGAACGTTGTTTTAATATAGTTGACCCCTCCGCAGCCGCAGCGCACACTACCGCTAATTTTTCGATTTCGATAAGGCTTGACGACTATGTCTGAAAAAATTGCCGTCATTGGCGAATGCATGATTGAGCTGTCAGAGAAGGGCTCGCGGGTAAACCGTGGATTTGGCGGCGATACGCTTAATACCTCCGTATACATTGCCCGCCAGGTCGCGCAGGCTGATTTACAGGTGAGTTATGTCACCGCGCTCGGCACCGACAGCTTCAGCCAGCAGATGCTGGAAGCGTGGGAAAATGAAAGCGTCGACACACATTTGATTCAGCGCATGGCCGACCGCATGCCGGGCCTCTACTACATCGAAACCGATGACACCGGTGAGCGCACGTTCTACTACTGGCGCAACGAAGCGGCGGCGAAATTCTGGCTCGAAAGCGAACAGTCGGCGGCGATCTGCGAAGAGCTGGCGACCTTTGATTACCTCTATCTGAGCGGCATCAGCCTGGCGATTCTGAGCCCTGCCAGCCGTGCGAAGCTGTTCTCCCTGCTGCACGAATGCCGCGCCAACGGCGGAAAGGTCATTTTTGATAACAACTATCGTCCTCGCCTGTGGGCCAGTCGTGAAGAGACTCAGCAGACCTATCAGCAGATGCTGGCCTGCACCGATATCGCCTTCCTGACGCTGGATGACGAAGACGCGCTGTGGGGCGAGAAGCCGGTCGATGAAGTGATTGCCCGTACGCACGAAGCTGGCGTGAGCGAAGTTGTGGTTAAGCGCGGCGCAGAGTCTTGCCTGGTATCGCTGGCGGGCGAAAGCGTGGTGGAAGTTCCGGCGGTGAAATTGCCAAAAGAAAAAGTCGTGGATACCACCGCAGCGGGCGACTCCTTTAGCGCAGGGTATCTGGCGGTACGCCTGACCGGCGGTGATGCAGAAGCCGCCGCACAACGTGGGCACCTGACCGCCAGCACAGTGATCCAGTATCGCGGGGCGATCATTCCTCGTGAGGCAATGCCTGTCTGATTGCGGCATTTTGCCGGGCGGTACTGCGTTTGCCCGGCCTACAATAGCTCGTAGGCCCGGTCGGCGTTAGCGCCACCGGGCATTACTGACTTACTGAGCCGGCGGAATATCCGTCACGTCCTGACGATCTTCAGCCGCCGAGGTGGCCGGAGCCGCGGGTGGCACCATCAGCTTATCCCACGTCGCCTGCAACTCTTTCATGCTGTATTCCGGCTCGCCTTTCGGCTGCTGGAGGATGAGCGCCATATCCTGCGACAGCTGCTGGCGCAGATCCTGGTTCAGGCTCTCCACCGTCAGTGAGTTCAGGAACTCCTGGCGCAGCTTCTGATACTGCTCCGGTGCGATATCCACGACCTGGTTCTGCAAAGCACGCATGCGCTGGCTAATCAGCAAATTGGTGTCGGTACGGGCATAGGTCGCAAACAGCTTTTGCAGCTCCAGATTTTTCTGCGCAATCAGGGCATCAAACTCTTCTTTCGTCAGCCCTTCTTCACGCACTTTCGCGAGCTCCCGAGCCACCAGGCCAAGGTTCGCGTTCAGCTTATCGTTCGGGGAATCAACGTTGATCGCGCACTGGGCGCGCAGATAGAGTACGCGGCAGTCAAACCCGATGCCGATATCCTTGACGTTGCTTTTGCTCAGGTTCTGCTGCACGTGCCAGAACAGCGCTTCGCGGGCCAGATCGGCACGCCAGTAGCGCTGCAGCGCAGCGGATTCACGAATGGGTGCCCACGAGGTGTCCCACATGATGGCCAGTCTGTCCTGCTGCACCGCGTCGGTCATGATGCTGACGGCTTTCGTCGGCAGCGGCGCCAGCGTCGGTACCACCGCAGGCGTTTCACGTTTGCCTTTCAGCTCACCGAAAATTTTATTGATTTGTTCGCCCACGGTGCGGCTGTCAACGTTGCCGACGATGATCAGCGTCATCGCATCCGGCGTGTACCATTTTTGGTAGAAACTTTTCAGCTGTTCGGCATCGACGGGCTGCTTCATCGGCTCAGACGGATCGTGGCCAAGCATCGTTGACCCCTTCAGGCGATAGCGCCACCAGCCCTCTTTCGGATCCTGCGGCCAGGTCACCACCATATCTTCACCGCCGAGCGCATGGTTCACCGCTTCCGGGGTGATATTGAGTTTGCCGCTGGCGTCAGAGAGCCAGGTCAGCGCCTCTTTCAGCAGGTCATTGCGATTGTTCGGCAGGCTCAGGCTGAAAAGGGTGTAATCGTAAGAGACGATGGCGGGCGGCATCGGATGCTGGGGATCGATGCCCTGCTGCCACAGCGAACGAGCCTGCATCGTCGGCAAACTGCCGCTCTGCGTCAGCGCAAGACGCGGGATAAAGTGGCTGTAGCCCGCCTGCGGCGTCATTTCGCTCAGTGAACCGTTGTTCACCTGGAGACGGACTTCAATTCTGTCACTCGGGCGCTGCGGCGTGGCTAAAACCTGCCACTGAAAACCGTTCGCCAGTGTTCCCTGTTGCCATGCCGGGTCCGGCTGGAGCGCTTCTGCTTGCGCATAGCCCGCGGCAGCCATCATCAGCATACCGCCCGCTATGAGTCGAATTTTTGTGCCCTGCATGTAAACCCCTGAATCAACAATCCTGGTTATATACCCGAACGATCTCGGGTAATAAAAAAACTCATGCGCATCTTGATGAGCTAAATACGTCGTTTAGACCGTGTAAAAGATGAAATGTCACACGTTCTACGAAAAATATGGTCAATTATGCGCAGGAGCCCGTAGTCCATCAAGTGACTACGGGCAGATATGAGGGATAAGTTGCGGGATTATTGGGAAATTTCTTGTGCTTTCTCAGCGGGAATGCGGTTATTGAGCGTGTCGTCCAGCTTCTTCGAATCCAGCTCTTTCACCCATTTGGCCACCACAATAGTCGCCACGCCATTGCCGACCAGGTTGGTCAGCGCGCGCGCTTCTGACATGAATCGGTCAATGCCCAGAATCAACGCCAGGCCCGCCACCGGCAGATGGCCCACTGCGGAAATCGTCGCGGCCAGCACGATAAAGCCGCTGCCCGTCACTCCGGCGGCCCCCTTAGAAGAGAGCAGGAGCACCACAAGCAGCGTGATCTGATGGAAAATATCCATGTGGCTGTTGGTGGCCTGGGCGATAAACACCGCCGCCATCGTCAGGTAGATAGAGGTTCCGTCGAGGTTGAACGAGTAACCCGTCGGGATCACCAGCCCGACTACCGATTTACGGCAGCCCAGCTTTTCCATCTTATCAAGCATGCGCGGCAGCGCAGATTCGGAAGAGGACGTACCCAGCACGATCAGGAGCTCTTCGCGGATGTAGCGGATGAACTTAAAGATGTTAAAGCCGGTCGCCCGGGCAATGGAACCCAGCACCAGCACCACGAACAGGATACAGGTGATATAGAAGCAGATAATCAGCTGGCCGAGCTGCACCAGCGTGCCGACGCCATATTTGCCGATGGTGAACGCCATCGCGCCAAAAGCGCCAATCGGGGCCAGACGCATAATCATGTTGATGATGCCGAAGATGACCTGCGAGAAGCTTTCAATCACGTTGAAAATCAGCTGGCCTTTGTTGCCCAGACGATGCAGGGCAAAGCCGAACATCACCGCAAACAGCAGGACCTGAAGGATATTGCCGCTGGCAAACGCACCGATCACGCTCGACGGGATCACATCCAGCAGGAAGGCGACGACGCCCTGATCTTTTGCCTGCTCGGCGTAGACCGCCACCGCATGCGCATCCAGCGTCGCCGGGTCGACGTTCATGCCCGCACCCGGCTGCACGACGTTGACGATAATCAGGCCGATAATCAGCGCCAGCGTGCTGACCACTTCAAAATAGAGCAGTGCCACCGCGCCGGTACGGCCGACGGCTTTCATGCTCTCCATCCCTGCAATGCCGGTGACGACGGTACAGAAGATAACGGGAGCGATAACCATTTTGATGAGCTTAACGAAGGCGTCGCCAAGCGGCTTCATTTGCGCGCCCAGTTCCGGGTAGTAGTGGCCGAGCAGAATACCGATTGCAATCGCCGTCAGGACCTGGAAATAGAGGCTTTTAAACAGAGAGGTTTTCATAGGATGTCCTTAAGATAAAACCACAGGCTACGTAGGGTTTTTATTCGCCTGCGGCTTTAAAATAACATCCAGTAAACAATGCAGAAACAAATCATGCAGAAAATGTTAAAAACTTTGAGCTGGCTCGCGCAAGCGCGCAACGCAATTACGCGCTTGCATCATCCGTCCGGAAAGATGAGAGCCAGGTCTCTTCAAACACATCCGGCGCCGTTGCGCGGCCAAACAGGAAGCCCTGAGCAACGTCCACGCCGGCCGACTTCAGCCACGCCAGCTGGGCCTGCGTTTCCACACCTTCCGCCACAATACTCAGATTCAGGCTACGGGCCAGTTGAATAATTGCCGATACCATGCTGGTGTCATCCGGCAGCGACTCAACGAAGATTTTATCGATTTTGAGGATATCCACCGGCAGCGACTTCATATGCTGAAGATGGCGCAGCCCCGCGTAGCCCATGCCAAAATCATCCAGCGCAATCCGCACCCCGGCGTTTCGCAGCGGGCGCAGAATGGCAACGGCAGCTTTCGGGTCGTCAATACGACGGCTTTCAGTGACTTCAAGCACCAGGGTGCCTCGCGCGATGCGATAGCGATTCAGCAGCTCAAGCATATCGGCTACCATATCCTGATGCAGCAGCTGCAGGGCCGAGAGGTTCACCGACAGCGGCAGCATAATGCCGCGGCTCTGCCACGCTGCCAGCTGGCGGCACGCCTCTTCCAGCACCCAGTAGCCGATGGTGACCATCAGTCCACAGGATTCGATGCGCTCAATCAAATCGGGCGGGAGTTCCCAGCTGCCGTCCGCCTGGCGCAGACGCAGCAGCGCTTCGGCGCTGGACACCTTGCCGCTGGTGATATCAATCTGCGGCTGCAGCCACACGGCGAACTGCTGATTGTCGAGGGCGGAAAGAATATCGCTCTCTTCGGTCAGCCGCTGCTGCGCTTTTTCCATCTGCGCGGGATCGAAAAATTCAATTTGATTTTTACCCTTGCGACGGGCGGTAAAGGCGGCAGAAATGGCCCGACGATAGAGCTGCTCAGCGCTCAGGTCGCCGTGAAACAACGCGATCCCGATGCTGGCGCTTGGGCGCAGCTGAATGCCCTGTAACGGCAGACGCTCATTTACGATAGTGAGTACTTGCTGACCTAATGTAATCGCATGCCAGGGTTCTTTCACGCCGTGCGCCAGAATCGCGAAGTCATAGGCGCTGACCTGCGCCAGCACCATGCGCGGCGAAATCACTGATTTAAGTTTTTCCGCCAGCGTCAGCAGCAGCATCTCGCGCTGGCTCTCCTGCAGCACGCCCGCGGTGTCCTGCAAGGTTTCACAGGCAACGATCATCAGCGCAGTAGTTTCTTTATGAGCGACTGTCTGCTCAAGCAGCGCCAGCAAAAACGCTTTGTTCGGCAGATGCGAAACCGGAGAGCGAGTGGAATGACTGAGCAGCTCTTCGTGCTGTCGCAGAATGATTTGCTGATTGCGGTTATAGCTGCGCGCCAGCATGCCCAGCTCATCATCATGATGCAGGCGCGGCACCGTCAGCTGATGACTGACACGCTCCTGCGGCGGAACATCATTCAGCTCGCGGGCCAGCGCACGCAGTGGCCTTACGATTAGCCGGTTGATGCACCAGGTGATGGCCACGGTCAACATCAACACTAAAAGTAAGTAAGCAGTCACTAACGTCGCAAGGGCGCTCATGACGAATTTGTAAGAGCGATAAGAGTCCGACTGTAGCACCAGATAGGCCAGCGGCTGCGGGTTGGCCGGGCGCTCCAGCGAATAGAGGGGCAGAGAAATTTGCACCGGCAGCTCGAACAGGCGAGTCACCATCACCGGCACCGGGCGCTCTTCCATAAAGCGCATCCGCAGCGCCTGGAACTGGTTCGGCAGCACGACGTCGGCGCGGCTCACGATCCCGGCGGGCTTAATTCGGCCCAAAATCATTTCGGCTTCGGGGATCTCGCCTTTCAGGATGGCGGCCGAGAGCGGCTCGCGGACGGCGCGGGCGACGCTTTCCAGCTGAGTGGCAGTGGCATAACGGTTTTGTTGCACAAAATGGAACATCAAAATGGAACAAAAGACGAACACGAACACCATGGTGACAGCTGCCACCATGGCCATTTGTTTAATTGTGAGTGAGCGACTGACGCGCAAATGAACTCTCCCCAGAGTAAAACCACGCCCTCAGGCGCATCACGATAACGCCGGGTTAGCATAGTTAAGCCCGGCGTTACGTGATTTTCGGCACATTATACGCTAAGAGACTGCTCATCGGGATGGCAGAAAACGTATTTAAGGCGAATCTGTTTACCAGTCCGCGTAAGGGATTAACGGCTGCGGTGGGAGATCCATATCCCCCTGCCAGCCCGCGGCAGAATAACGCACATACAGTAACGCATGGCTTGGGGTGTAATCCTTCGCCTGCTGAATATCTATCGCCGCGCCGACAAACCAGTTCGACGTCACGCGCCGCTCGATAAGCGCGTGGGCCGTGTAGCCGGTGCCGCTACTGCTGCTGCCTTCATCAACGATGCTGCCGCCTTCAAAATTGGCGGGCAGCAGGTTTTGCAGCGGATAACGCGCCTGGGCGTTGGTCTTCGAGTGTGACCATGATACCGAACCGCCAAGCTCCCAGGACCAGTTTTCCGTACGCTGACGCCAGTTCACCGGTACCGCAAACGACAGATACTGCTGCGGGCTGTAATACCCACCCTGGCCGAGCGTGTAGCCGCTGAGGTCTTTGTCGTAGTGCCAGATCATGTTGCTCAGGCCGACGGTGACCCGGCGATCGTTTTCGTTGATGACTTTGTAGTAATACCCCGCCATCCAGCGAGCGCGCCAGTTATCTTCCACGTTTTTACCGGTCAGCGTGTCGGCGCTTAAGGAAGCCCAGACGCCGTTGGCTTCGCCTTTGTCGTAGCTCAGGCTGACGCCGCCGCCATTGGCGCGCACGCCGCCCCAGGTAGTGCCGGTATTAGGATCTTTCTGCCCGCCAAACGCCAGCAGCGAGCTGGAGATCGGACGGCGGTGGCCTTCCAGCGTATAGCCGAGGGAGCCAATGCTGTCGCTGTAGCTCAGGCCGCCGACCACATCGACCACGTCGAAGCCCATCGGCGTGGTGCCGATATCCATGTTCCAGGTATCGTTGCGCCAGCCTACTGCAACGCTCGCGCCCCTGTCGCTCTGGCTCTTGTCGCCGCCAAAACAGGTCAGTTCAGAACAGGTACCCCACTTCGGCGAATAGCCGCCGCCGCTTTCGGTAGAGAAATTCCCGGCGTTCATGTTGACGTAATCGCTGCGGAAGAACATCCGGCCATCCGCCAGCGGCGCGTCCACCTGAAGCAGGGTGGTGTGCGCTTTGAGATCCGAATAGCCGCCGGTACCGCTGGAGCCCCAATAGTTGTGCTCCAGGGTCACGTTCACGTCCTGCTGACGATAGAGATCGGCGGCATCGCTGCGCACGCCGCGCTTAAGCCAGTCGTCTTTTGGGTCGTTGCGGGTCAGGCGGGTAAAGCTGTCGTTATCCTGAGGTCGGGTTGGCGTGATGCCAGCGGCAACCATTGCATCTTTATAGCCTTCCAGCGCCCGCTGAGGATCGCCGCTCCCGACCTGGAAACGCGCATTATCGCGCAGCACCAGCGCACTCTCCATGGAGGCGGGTTGCGCTTTGGCCTGCGGCACAATGCTGTTGAAGATTTGCTGTGCTTTCGCATTATCGCCAACGCTGGCATTCACCATTGCCATGCGGCGCTGCGTATTCAGCGACGGCGTCTCATTCGCGGCAGGGGTTTTAACCTGGGCCAGTTGTTCACGAGCCGCAGCCTGATTGCCATCGGCGGCATACACTTCTGCAAGGCCAAGACGAGCATCGTCGTTAGTGGCCTCTTTCGCCAGTACCGCGCTGTACTGAGTGACGGCGGTGCCCGTATCGCCGCGCTGCTGCGCCCAGTCCGCCAGCGTCAAATCAAACCGCGTGGACGGAGGCTGCTGTTTCAGCAGAGCAATCGCCCGCTCTTCATGACCGTTATCCCTCAGCAGATTGGCTTTTTGCAGGATCCGATCGGCCTGTAACCGGTTGTCCAGCTCCCGAATGTTATCGTTCCACTGGCTCTTCGGAAGCCGGTTGAGATGCGACAGCGCAGCCATATCCTGCCCGTTGCCGGAAAGATACAGGCTGTACGCATAGACCTGATCCGGATCGCCCGATTTCTGCCTCGCCAGATTCAGCATTAAATTATCCGCTTCGCTGCGCTGCCCGGCGCTGGCGAGATCTTTTGCCAGGCGATACGTTACCCACACATCGCCGGGGTTGAGGGCCAGCCGACGACGCTGAATTTCCGCCGCCTGCGCCCAGCGTCCCTGGCTTTCCAGCGCTTCAGCCTGCTGCGACAGGCGGTCATTAGTGAGGCTGCGCTCGATATCGTCAATGCTTTTACGCTCGCTGGCGGAAAGTCCGTTAATAAACGCCGTCGCCTTTTCCGGCGACTCGCCGCGATAAATATTCGCCAGGCCACGCACCGCGCTGCTGTTGGTACGGTCCAGGCGCAAAGCCTGCTGGTAGTAGCGCTCGGCCGAAGCGCTGTCTTTGCGCGCCATCGCCACATCGCCAAGCCCCAGCACCGCGTAGCTGTTGCTGCCGTCCACGCGCTGCGCCTGCTGATAAAAACGCTGTGCCTGATCGAGATGATTTGTTTTGAGCGCCGCATCGCCTTTGCGAATCAGCGGCCAGACGATTTGCCAGGCCTGCGGCTTGCTGGCATCCACTTTCGCCACTTCTGCGGCTTTCGCCTGCTGCTGCGCTTTGGCATGGAATACCGGATCGGCGAGCTGTTTTTGCTGATTCGCAAGCTGCCCGCGCGCTTCGTCGGCCAGGTCGCCGGTGGTGAAGAGCGTCAGAAAACGCTGGAGGGATTTCACGCTGGCGTCGCTGACCGGCTGGTTTTTGATTTGATCGTACCAGATGTCTGCCGCCGTGCCGCGCCCGGCGTTAGACTTCGCCATCTGCTCAAGCATCGCGTAGCCTTCGTCGTTGCGATTATATCTGAACAGCATTTTGGCAAGCGTCGTCTGTAGCTGGACGTTGCCCGGCGATCGGGCATTCAGGGCTTTGAGTTTATTGACCGCTTCGTTATGGCGGGCCGGCAAACCCGCCACCGCCGTCCAGTACTCAACGGCCAAATCGCCGTCCGGCGGCGTGCCGTTGAACAGCTTGTCATACAGCGCGATCCCCTCAGGGATATGCCCGGTTGTGACCTGCAAACGCGCCTGCTGCAGCGCCTGACGGCCATCGCCGCTGGATATCTGCATCTCGCTCAGCGAGGTTTTATAGGCATCAGAATCCGGCGCGAGGGTTTTGAGACGATCGAGCTGCTTTTTCGCGCCCGCGGTATCGCCCTGGCGCAGCTCATAGCGCATGCGGGCGGCAATCACCTGCGGGTCATCCGGCGCAATCAGCTCAAGACGGTAGAGCGACTGGCGCACCAAATCGTCACGTTTAGCCGCCTCGCCAAGACGTACCTGGTTCAGCAGCTGCTGTTGCGCCGACGAATCGGCGTGCGCCAGGGGCATCAGCGTCATGCCGAGCGAAAGGCTGAGTAAACTTAATGAGAACTTACGCATTCCTGGCCCCAGTCAGGTAGAAGTTCACCGCGGGCGGTGAAACGAAAACGATGTTGATCCCATCCTTGCCCGAACAGGGTCAGAACATAGCTGTAATAGGCGTCATTGCCGGGGAAACGATCGGCGACACGCTGGCGTTGTACCGCCTGGGCATCGCGATTTTGCAGAAACGGCAGCAGCGAGGCAGAGAAGCCCACCGGGCCGTTGCCCTCCACCTTCCCGGTGGCAATATCAATTTTTTCAGGCGGTAGCCCCGCCTTTTCTGTTTGGGTCGCCATCGGCCTGAACTTCGCCAGCAGCCGCGCCTTGTGCGGATCGGCATCATTAAGCATGCCGGTCCACAGATAAACGCGGATGGCGTCATAGCTGCCAACAAGCGTCTTGTCCTGCTTCAGCTGCCAGCCTTTTTTCTTGTCAAAGCGCACCCAGTTGGGCGAGTAGCCTTTCGGTGCGGTTTCCAGCAGCAGGCGTAAATTGGTGGCCTGCAGCGCATTCCACGGCGCGCCGAAGCGTACGAAGTAGCTGGCAAGCTGCGGCGGAAGATAGCTGGGATTGAAGCGCCAGCCCGCGTCATCCGCGAAGCCGACCTTGCCCGGCAGCAGCATTGAACCCAGCCCCGGCACCTTCACCACTTCTTCACTGGCAATACGCGACAGCAGCGCTTTGCCGGTCGCGGTGTAGTCCGGCATCTTCCACAGGCGGCCTGCTTCCAGCAGCGACCAGGCAATCCAGACGTCGGCGTCAGACGCGGAATTGCCGTCGAGCACCGTCCAGCTGTCGTTCCCTTTTTTGCCCCACAGCCAGCCGGGCAGACGCGCTTTTAAATCGCCCTCCGCCAGATTGTTCTGCGTCCAGTTGAACAGCGAGGCGAACGCCTCACGATCGTTGGCGGCCAGGGCAAAGAACAGCGCGTAGCTCTGCCCTTCCGAAGTGGTAATTTTGCGGGCGTCGCTCGGGTCAATCACCCGGCCGCCGTCGCTGATATAATCCTGTTTAAACTGCTGCCACGCGGGCCAGTCGCAGGCGGCTGAGGCCTGCAACGTAGCCAGCAGAAGTAGCGCGAGGGATCCCTGGCGTACGCCTTTCATCATCTTTTACTCATCATCCGGATCCAGGCGGCGGCGGCTCAGGATACGCAGCAGTCGCCACAGCACCCACGCCAGCAGCACAACGCTCAGCGCCGCAAGAATGGACAATAAAATCGGGTGGTTGGAGAGCGCAAACCACACGCGCTCATACCACGGCAGATGGCCAACGTAATAGACATCGCCCACGCGCAGACTGTTCACACCGGACTCACGAATCACCGAAACGGAGCCAAACATCGCCGCACGCTTGCCGCTGTCGTTCAGTGCATCGTTCAGCAGCTCAAAGCCGCGCGGGCTGTCGGCCATCAGGGCGATGACGCTGCGCTGATCGTGGTACGGCGACTGGAAGCCAACGATCGCGGCCATCGGGCCTTTCGAACTGACGGTAGCCTGCGCCATCGGCTGACGTTCGTCATCGTCGAGCCTTACCGAGGCCAGCTCGTTATGCCGCTGCGGCGTTTTCACCCAGCTCTGGGTAGCATTGACCAGCAGGTCGATATGGCGGTCGTCTTTCAGTTTTTCCGGGATCTTACCGATGAGCAGGATGTCTGCATCATGCTTTTGCATCTCGACAGGATCGTCGGTCAGCTTCAGGTTTGCGCCGGTCAGACCGACCTGGCCACCGATGGTTGCTACGGTGTCCAGCATCGTGCTGACCTGGCCCTGCGTCGGATCCTTCGGCATCACGATGAGCGTATCGGAGAGATCCGCCATGCGGCTGAACGGGAAGCCCGCGTTGGCAAACGAACGCAGATCCGGCATCGCCAGGAAGTGATAGTAGTCAGAAAAATCGATCGTGGAATCGTCACCAATTACTACGTTATTTTTCACCGGCTGGAAGGTTATACAGTTCTCAATGGTTCCGCCGGGCATCGGGTTCATGTACTGGAAGTCGAAGCGCAGCTGGTTGGCGGCCCCCAGGCGCAGCGCCGGAATCGATACTTCATTTTTGCCGTCCAGCAGCCCCTGCACAATCGGCAGACGCAGCAGCAGGCCCTTCGTTTCATCGCTGCTGCTCAGGTTATACGACTGCAGGAACTGGTTATTGAGGTTGATATCCATCCGCGAGCTGTCTTTGATAGCCGGCTGGGTGTAGCGATATTTCAGATCCATATCGATGCCGTTGCTGCGCATCAGATAGAGATCCGGTGGCAGATTTAACGACAGGGTGATCGACGCCGGTTCAAGCCCGCTGGACTGCAGCTGCTGATCGTAAGTTTTCAGTTCGCCGAAGGTGACCGGGCGGTCGGTGCGCACCCAGTTCGGCGCATCGTAGGGTTTACGCGCCAGCAGCGACTTCACTTCGTCGACGGTGACGGTGTCGCCACGGAACAGAATATTGCCCGCCGCAATACCTTCCGCCGCCTGGAGCAGGTCTTTGTCGTCACGCCCGAAAATCACCAGCAGCTTCAGATATGGCTTTTCAGGGTTGTTAATCATCTGGATGGTTGGAGCCTGCACCTGCGGATAATCACGCAGGAAGTCCGGGCGCTTATCGTTGGTGGCGAAGACGATGGCGTTTCTGTCCGGCAGCTGGTTATACAGCGCCGGGAATGTCTGCCCGCGCCAGCCTGCTCGTGCGCCAAACCAGGAGGCGATGACCGCCGCGGCTTTTTGCTGAGTGCTGTCAGGCGCGCCTGCAAAGACCATCGGGAGATTGAGCTGGCGATTGTCGCGGGCGTCGAAAAACGGGATCGGGAAGTGGGACAGGTCGTTTTTCACGTCCAGCTGCTGGAGGGTCAAATCCAGCGAGGTGTTACGCGCCACATCCAGCCACAGCGTGGTGCTGGCCGGGTTTTCACATACGTCGCGGTAGTGGCCGACAAACTCCAGCCGCACGGTGTTCAGGTCGGTAATGTAGAGCGGATCGACCGGCACCTGAGCCATCACTTTTTTGCCCAGCTGCTCTTTGGTGACAGGCAGGACGCCCATCAACTCTTCGTTGAGATAAACCTTCAGCTGCGACTGCACCGGCAGCAGCGATGGCGATGGCGTATAGACGAGGTTCAGCAGCGCTTTCGACACCACCTCATCGCTGCGGGTGCCAAACTGCACCGAACCGGTTGGATTTGAGCCTCTCAGCACCATGCTGCCCGGCGCGGGCGCAATCTGCGCAAAGCTGAGCTTCACGTCCCGCGACGGAGAGCTTTCAACCACCGCAGGTGCGGTAGCGGCGTCAGCATTGACCGCCGCAGGGTCGGTAATGGTGGGGTCGACCGTCGCGGGGGTCGCCACCGTAGTTTCAGAGAAGGTGGTCACGGGGACCAAAGCGCTCATGCCCACAGCCGCTGCGCACATCCAGGAAAGTTTTCTTTTCATCGTATAGTCATCATTGTTGAGCCAGTGCCGGTTCACGGAGTGTCGTTACCGCGCTGCGCTCCGGGCGACGCGGTATGAAAGAGACAATCCAGGCGACGAGAGAGAGAAGCGATCGGAAGATAAATTTCACCGAAGGCGGCGCGAACTCCGCAAGGTGGCGATAGCCACGGAACCCCAGTTTCAAAATGTCCAGCATGCTTTCCAGCGGTTTGTCTTCCGGATAGCTGTCCTGCCACAGCGCCCAGGTATCGGCGCGGGCGAACGTACACTGAACAAAATCAATATGCTGCTGCGTCGACATCGGCAGCAGCTTCAGGCCAACTTCGCTACCGAATACACGAGTGACCTGCATCGGGAAGGCGTACTCCTGCTGGCCGCGTTTGAGCAGCAGGCTGACGTTCTGTCCTTCCAGCACCTGCGCCTTACCGTTAATTTTCAGGCCGACGCCGCCGTCAGAAAAATCATGCAGCGTACAGGAGAAGAGATGTCCGTCTTCGCGGGCAATCGCCGCCGGCATTCTCATCTCGACGCGGTGGGAACGACGCACCTGTTTGCTTTCCACGGACACCGCCACCGCGCCGCCGAGGATAATCAGGTTATAGAACACCCACACGATACTGACCCAGACGGTCAAAATTTCATTCTCAGGGCCGGTAAAATAACGCCAGATGCCCATGGCTACGCCAACCAGGTTGAGGATAACCAGCAGGAGATAGGGCCGTGAAATCACCCAGTCGACATACTCCTCTTTCACCAGGCCGCCCTTCGCCGTCACGTTAAAAGTGCCGATTTTCGGGTTAATCAACGCCACAATGGTCGGCGGCGCGATGTACCAGGCCAGTACGGTTTCGTAGATTTCACTCCAGAACGAGTGGCGGTATTTGCCCTGAATCTTCGAGTTGGTGAGGCTCGCATGAATCATGTGCGGCAGGACGAAAAGAGCAATCATCAGCGCCGGTGCGTAAATGATGTAGGCATGCAGCAGCAGAAACGCCAGCGGCGCGGTCAGGAAGATAAGCCGCGGCACGCCGGAGAGGAAGTGGAGCATGGCGTTGGCATAGCAGAGGCGCTGTGGCCACTTCAGGCCTTTACCAAACAGCGGGTTATCCATACGGAAAATTTGCACCATCCCGCGCGCCCAGCGAATACGCTGCCCAATGTGTGCTGACAGGCTTTCTGTCGCCAGCCCCGCCGCCTGTGGAATACGCATGTAGGCAGAGGTATAGCCACGACGGTGTAAGCGCAGCGACGTGTGCGCATCTTCGGTAACAGTCTCCACGGCGATACCACCGACTTCATCCAGCGGCCCACGGCGGATCACCGCGCAGGAACCGCAGAAGAACGTCGCATCCCACATGTCATTGCCGTCCTGCACCAGACCGTAGAACAACGTGCCTTCGTTGGGCGTTTTACGGAAGCGCCCGAGGTTACGTTCAAACGGATCGGGAGAGAAAAAGTGATGCGGCGTCTGCATGACGCCCAGTTTTTTGTCCTTCAGGAACCAGCCGACGGTCATTTGCAGGAAGGAGCGCGTCGGCACGTGGTCACAGTCGAAGATGGAAACAAGCTCCCCTTTCGCCAGCTTCAGCGCGTTATTGATGTTGCCTGCTTTTGCATGCTCATGGGTCGTTCGCGCAACGTATTCCACTTCAACGTCTTTGGCAAACTGGCGAAACTCTTCGCGCCCACCGTCATCGAGGATCCAGATTTTGAGTTTGTCTTTCGGCCAGTCAATCCCGAGCGACGCGTACACGGTGTTTTTCACCACGTTCAGGTCTTCGTTATAGGTCGGGATGAAGATATCCACCGACGGCCAAAGCGCCATGTCTTTCGGCAGCGGCACCGGCATGCGGTTCAGCGGCCAGATAACCTGGAAATACCCGAGCACCAGCACTATCCAGGCGTAAGCCTCGGCGAACAGCAGAGTCAGGCCGCACACCAGGCTCACGGGGTCATTCCAGTTCAGCGTCGAGGTGTAGCGCCACCAGATGTAGCGGCAGGAGACTGTAAGCGACAGCACCACCAACATCAGCGCCGAGAAGCGCCCCGGCATCCGGCGTACCAGCAGCGCCACGCCCCACAGCAGCAGCAGGAAGATAAACTGCGACAGCGGGTTAAACGGCTGCGTCACGCAGACCAACGCCAGCAGCAGTGAACAGAACACCACAACCCCAAGAATGATTTTTCGCGTTTTTGGGTTGACGTGCGCCAGCTCTTTTTTATGGTCAAGGTGGGCAGTTTTCTTGCTCATCCTTTCAGGCAAATCTTCCATCCATTGATGGTAGCGCCCACGCGCGCTGGTCATGGTTTTCAGCCTTTTCCAGTCGACATTTTTCTTCTCGTCAACGGGCCGGGTCACCACCAGCCACAGGCTTTGCAACAGATAGCGCAGCGGGTCGAGAGGCCGCGGGCGATGGGCGTTAATGTGCGGATAAAATGCGGCATGGTTTGCACGAATGCGCTGCCAGCGCGGGAGTTCCAGGGGGAGGAAGATCCAGGCCAGTGCCACCCACAGGCAGCCCATCGTCGCCGCGAGCCACGAGGCTTTATGTTGACGGTAGTCAAGGTAACGCGCACGCAACCGCGCCCCGGCTTCAGGGGCCAGCAGCAGAGCGGTGAGGCGAATCATGTTGTCTGCTCCACGCCTGCATGCATGCCGGCATAGTGCATCAGGCACCAGTTAGCGAGTGTGACGACCTCTTCCGCCGCCAGAGCATCGCTGCGATATTCACCCAGCGGCTGCTTCGCAGCCAGGCATTCGGCAATGGCTTCATCCCGATGAACGACCACCGGCAACATGCGCGGCATGCTCTTAAGCCAGATGCGATAAAGATCGTCCTGAATATGGCTACCGATACGCAAATCGTTGATAAGAATGTGCCCGTGTTTAGGTAACGCCTGCTGATGCAGGCGAATATGGGCGTTGGCATCTGGATTAACGATCGTCAGTACGTGCTGGCAGGCTTCGACGAGCGGCTGCGTCCATGGCGTCACTTCATGAGGCAGGTCGATGAGTAACCACTGATGCGGGCGCTGTTTTTGCAGCGTCCGCACAATCTCTGCAGCCTGGTTCAGCGGGGACAAAAGAGGGATATTTACGCGTTCCGTAACAGATAGCTGACCAAAAGGGAGAAAATCGAGCTGAGAAGTGTACCCCATCCCCGTATCACGCCACTCTTTATTGTCTAAAAGCGCACGCGCCCAGCCGTCGCGATGGGCAATATCATCGTTGAAAAAAAAGCGCAGCATGTTGTCCGGGCAGGCATCCATCACGATGACGGACTCGCCAAGCATCTGTAGTGCCCAGCCAAGCGCGGCGGTCAGCGACGTCGTTCCCGTGCCGCCTCGCAGGCCCTGCAAACCCAAAATGGCCATTCTGGCTTCCTTATTTTTGTTCCGCAAACTCTGCCAGCAATGGCCAACGCTTGAATGCGGCGGTGAGGTGCTCGCGTTGGGAAATATCGGTGTAATCTATTTCAGGCAATGAAAATGCCCGACTTAAAGCCAAAAAATCATTTTGGAAGGTGTAACCAGGCGTAGTATCTGACGGTGTCCGGAGTTCATTTTCAGACATATCATTGACCCTTTATCGGACAGTACTTGGATAAACGTGGCGGACATTTCCCGGACTCAAGAAACCAAAACACGAGTTCACCTTTTAGATACACTATGTCCGACCAGGAAATTCGTTTACATGCTAAATCTGTTACTCTTTAATTTCAATGTTAGGTTTAATCTGACCCTTTTGCTAGTAAACTAATAGATAGCCATATTTGCACACGAGGGACACCGTGGACCCTGTATTTTCACTTGGAATCCAGTCCTTATGGGACGAAGTCAGTCATATGCCGCTGGGTGGCGTGTGGTGGATTAATGTTGAACGTCGCGAAGATGCCGTGAGCCTGATGAATCAGACGATTTCGGCACAGCCTTCTGCCGCCAAAATCGCCGCGATTACAATGGGAGAAAAGCCGCACAAGATAGTAAAACTAAATGCATCTCACGGTCCTGAAAAAATACGTCTTTTCAACATGCCAAAAAATGAAAGTGGTCTATACTCGCTACGCCGGGATCTACTTTGTTCATTAGATCCGACAGGATATTTATTTATCCTTCTGTGCTCCAATGATGTCTGGCAGAATATCGGGGCAGAGAAAATCAAGAAATGGCTAAATAATGCCCAGAGCTGGGCCAAATACTATCGTTGCTCGTTACTTCTTTTAAATCCCGGTAACAATACAGACTCACAACTTTCACTATTGATGGCGGAATATCAATCTCTCGCCGGTCTCGCCAGTCTGCGTTTTCAGGGCGACAGCCATCTTTTCGACATCGCTTTCTGGACCAATGAAAAAGGCGTCAGTGCTCGCCAGCAGCTTGAGGTGAGCTATAAGGGAAACACCTGGCAGCTGGCGGAACAGCAAGAGGCCGTCGTTCAGCCACGCAGCGATGAGAAAGATGTGCTCTCGACCAATAGCGCGCTCGAAGGCGCACCGCCGCTGTCCGAATACTGGTCCGTCTTTGACACCAACGATGCCGTCTTCAACGCCGCCCGCTCCGCTCAGGCCGCTACCGTCATTTTCACCGTGGAGCAGACCAGCCAGATAGAACAGCTGGCGCACGATATTCACACCCTGCGCCGCCAGCGCGGCAGCGCCATGAAAATTGTGGTGCGAGAAATTACCGCAAGCCTGCGCGCTACGGATGAACGCCTGCTGCTTGGCTGCGGCGCAAACCTGGTCATCCCCTGGAACGCCCCTCTCTCGCGCTGCCTGACGCTGATTGAAAGCGTGCAGAAGCAGCAGTTCCAGCGCCACGTACCGGACGAAATCAGCACGCTGCTGGCAATGACTCAGCCGCTGAAACTGCGTGGCTATCAAAAATGGGACACCTTCTGCCAGGCCGTGCACAACATCATGAACAATCCACTGTTGCCTGCCGATAATAAAGGGGTGATGGTGGCGCTGCGCCCCGTGCCGGGCCTGCGCGTCGAACAGGCGCTGACGCTATGCCGCCCCAACCGCGTCGGCGACATCATGACCATTGGCGACAACCGGCTGGTGATGTTCTTAACCTTCTGCCGCATTAACGATCTGGACACCGCCCTGAACCACATTTTCCCCTTGCCGACGGGCGATATTTTCTCCAATCGCGTGATCTGGTTCGAGGATAAACAGATCACCGCAGAAATTGTTCAGATGCAGGCGGTCACTGCCGATCGCTGGACTGCGCCGCTGCCGCTAACAACCAAAAAGAACACCGTAGTGAATGCCATCCACAATGGCCGCAGCTGGCGGCGCTATCCGGAACCACGACGCCTGGCTGATGCGCAAGGAGAAGAGCCCATATGATGTCAATTACTGATATTATTCAATTGGTTATATTATGCGCTCTGATCTTTTTCCCGCTGGGATATATGGCACGTCATTTCCTGCGTCGCATTGAAACCACCCTCCGGTTGATATTTTTCAGACCCCGTTACGTTAAACCGGCAGGCATTTTGCGCCGGGAAGTAAACGCCAAGGCAAAACAAAACGATGACTAACCCAACTCACACCGCCGTTTCCCCGTCGTCATTCTGGCAATACTGGCGCGGCCTTTCCGGCTGGAACTTCTACTTTCTGGCAAAGTTCGGCCTGCTGTGGGCGGGCTATCTCAATTTTCACGCCATGCAGAACCTGGTATTTATGGCGTTCCTGCTGCTGCCAATCCCCAACAGCAAGCTGCACAAGCTCCGCCACTGGATTGCCATTCCGATAGGCTTCGCCCTCTTCTGGCATGACACCTGGCTGCCCGGCCCGGAAAGTATCCTGAGCCAGGGTTCGGAGGTCGCGGGCTTCAGCATGGGGTATCTCGTTGATCTGGTGACTCGCTTTATCAACTGGCAGATGGTCGGGCTGTTCTTCGTACTGCTGGTCGCCTGGCTGTTTTTATCCCAGTGGGTGCGCGTCACGGTGTTTACCGTGCTGATCATGGTCTGGCTTAACTTCATCACGCTTGTCGGCCCGAGCTTTACGCTGTTCCCCGGGGGTCAACCAACCGGCACCGTAACGACCTCAGGCGCGACCGCGGCAGCCACCGTCGCAACGGCCAACGCCAAACCGGTGGTTGGCGATATCCCGGCGCAAACCGCCCCGCCAACGTCAGCTAACCTGAACGCCTGGCTTTCGAGCTTCTATGCGGCAGAGCAGAAGCGGCAGACCCCCTTCCCGGCCTCGCTGCCCGCCGATGCGCAACCCTTTGAGCTGCTGGTGATTAACATCTGCTCCCTCTCCTGGGATGACATCGAAGCCGCAGGCCTGATGCAGCACCCGCTGTGGTCGCACTTCGATATCGTATTCAAAAACTTTAACTCTGCGACCTCCTACAGCGGCCCGGCGGCGATTCGTCTGCTGCGCGCAAGCTGCGGTCAGGCGTCGCATACCGATCTCTACTCTCCGGCGAGCAAGCAGTGCTACCTGTTCGATAACCTCGCGGCGCTGGGCTTTAAAACGCAGCTGATGCTCGGCCACAACGGCGTGTTCGGCGACTTCCTGAAAGAGATGCGCAACTACGGCGATATGCAGGCTCCGCTGATGGATCAGAAAGGCTTGCAGCAGAGCCTTGTCGCCTTCGACGGCTCGCCGGTCTATGACGATCTCGCCGTATTGCAGCACTGGAATGAGGGAGAGCTGAAGGAACCAGGTGCCCGCACCGCGACCTTCTACAACACTCTGCCGCTGCATGACGGCAACCACTTCGCAGGACAAAGCAAAACCGCAGACTATAAAGTGCGTGCCCAGAAGATGTTCGATGAACTGAATACCTTCTTTAACGAGCTGGAAAAGTCGGGCCGCAAAGTGATGGTAGTGATAGTGCCGGAACACGGTGGCGCGCTGAAGGGCGATAAAATGCAGGTTTCCGGCCTGCGTGATATCCCAAGCCCGCACATCACCAACGTGCCAACGGCCATTAAATTCTTCGGCCTGAAGGCACCGCATCAGGGCGCGGCGATTGAAATCGATCAGCCAAGCAGCCTGCTGGCGGTGTCGGAACTGGTAGCCCGTGCCGTCGACGGCAAGATGTTTACCGCCGACAGCGTGAACTGGGATGAATACACCAGTAACCTGCCGCAAACCGCGCCGGTATCGGAGAACTCCAACGCCGTGGTGATTCAGTATCAGGGCAAACCGTACGTGCGCCTGAACGGCGGCGACTGGGTGCCTTATCCGCAGTAATCATGAAGCATAAAAAAACCGGAGCGCATGACATGGCTCCGGTTTTTTTTCTTTAGCCTGAATCGCTACACCAGCGGCTTCTCGGCGTTTTGATCCTGATCCACAGCAAAACAAGCCACCAGCTGGCCGCCGTAGTCTTTCAGCTGTGGCTGAAGCTGCGTGCACGGCCCGAAACGACGACGGCAGCGCGCGTTAAACGCACAGCCCGGCGGCGGATTCAGCGGGCTTGGCAGCTCGCCGGTCAGCTTAATGCGTTCGCGGCGCTCGTCCGGGTTCAGACGCGGCGTCGCGGACAGCAGCGCCTGAGTGTACGGATGCTGAGGATTGTTGAAGATCTGATCCTTGGTGCCCTTCTCCACGCAGCGGCCCAGGTACATCACCATCACTTCATCGGCGATGTGTTCCACCACCGACAAATCGTGAGAGATGAAGACGTAAGACAGCCCCATATCCTGCTGCAAATCCATCATCAGGTTCAGCACCTGTGCACGCACGGAAACGTCGAGCGCAGACACGGGTTCGTCGGCGATCACCACGTCCGGATCGAGCATCAGACCACGCGCGATGGCGATACGCTGACGCTGGCCGCCTGAGAACATGTGCGGATAGCGATCGTAGTGCTCCGTTTTCAGGCCGACTTTCGCCATCATCTCCAGCACTTTTTCCCGGCGCTCCGCTTTGCTGAGCGTAGTGTTGATTTGCAGCGGCTCTTCCAGAATCTGGCTCACCTTCTTACGCGGGTTCAGCGAACCGTACGGGTTCTGGAAGACAATCTGGATTTTCTGGCGGCGCAGCTTCTGGGCGTGCGGATCGTGCTGCAGCAGATCCTGGCCCTGATAGTAGAGCTCGCCGCCGGTCGGGACTTCAATCATCGTCAGCAGACGACCCAGCGTGGATTTCCCACAGCCGGATTCCCCGACCACCGCCAGCGTTTTCCCGCGCTCAAGGGTGAATGAAACCCCATCAAGGGCTTTTACCAGGCGCTCCGGAGCAAACATGCCCTTCTTCACCGGATAGTGTTTTTTCAGGTCGATAGCCTGCAACAGCGGCTGCTGCGAGGTGGCCTCGTGCGTACTCATAGGGTTGGCCTCCCGGCATCATCGAGTGGGAAGTGGCATTTCGACTGGCGACCGTTGTCCACCAGATTCAGTTCAGGTTCTACCGTGCGGCATTTGTCTGTCGCATACGGGCAACGCGGGTTAAGCAGGCAGCCGTTCGGGCGGTCATACTTGCCCGGCACCACGCCCGGCAGCGAGGCCAGACGGGCTTTGTCCTGCGCAAATTCCGGCAGCGCGCGCAGCAGCGCCTGGGTGTATGGATGCCGCGGCGCGCGGAAGATATCCTGCGCGGCCCCGGTTTCCACTACCTGGCCTGCGTACATCACGATGATTTTGTGTGCCGCTTCCGCTACCAGCGCCAGGTCATGAGTGATCAGCACCAGCGCCATGTTCTCTTTCTGCTGAAGCTCCAGCAGCAGCTCGATGATCTGCGCCTGAATGGTCACGTCGAGCGCCGTCGTCGGCTCATCGGCGATCAGCAGCTTTGGCCGACAGGCAATCGCCATCGCGATCATTACGCGCTGGCTCATCCCGCCGGAAAGCTGGTGCGGATAAACGTCCAGGCGCGATGCCGGATCGGGAATACCGACCTGATTCAGCAGATCGATGGCCCGCTGACGGCGCGTTTTCTTATTGCCGCCCTGGTGTACCTTGATGGCTTCCATAATCTGGTAGCCGACGGTGTAGCACGGGTTCAGGCTGGTCATCGGGTCCTGGAAGATCATCGCCACTTCCGCGCCCACCAGCTGACGGCGCTCTTTTTCGGAAATGCGCTTCAGGTCGCGACCGTTAAACTCCAGTTTTTCCGCCATCACGCGGCCCGGGTAATCAATCAGCCCCATGATCGCCAGCGAGCTGACGGATTTACCGGAGCCGGATTCACCCACGATACCGACCACTTCGCCCTGCTTTACGCTATAGCTGATGCGGTCCACGGCGCGAAACGGGGTGCCTTCGTCACCGAAGTGCACCGATAATTTATCTACATTTAATAACGCCATCTCGTGCCTCTTACTGCTTCAGTTTGGGATCCAGCGCGTCACGCAGACCGTCGCCCATCAGGTTAAATGCCAGCACCGTCAGCAGGATAGCGAGACCCGGGAAGGTCACGACCCACCAGGCGCTTTGCGCGAACTGCAACACATCGGAGAGCATGGTGCCCCACTCCGGTGTTGGCGGCTGCGCACCCATGCCAAGGAAGCCAAGAGCGGCCATATCGAGAATGGCGTTCGAGAAGCCGAGCGACGCCTGAACAATCAGCGGCGCGAGGCAGTTTGGGAAAATATTGACGAACATCTGGCGCATTGCGCCGGCGCCCGCCACGCGGGAAGCGGTGACGTAGTCGCGGTTCACTTCCACCAGCACTGCGGCACGCGTCAAGCGCACGTAGTGAGGAAGGGCCACGAAGGTCAGCGCCAGCGCGGCGTTGCCGATGGACGGGCCGAAAATCGCCACCAATACCAGCGCCAGCAGCAGGCTCGGCAGCGCCAGCATGATGTCGACGACACGCATGATGATGTTATCGACGATGCCGCCGAAGTAGCCCGCCACCAGACCGAGGACAATCCCCAGCACCAGCGACAGCACCACCACCAGACAACCCACCAGCAGCGACAGGCGGGCGCCGTACATCAGACGCGAGAGCACGTCGCGACCCACGTCATCGGTGCCCAGCAGATGCGCGAAGCTGCCGCCTTCCTGCCAGAACGGCGGAGCCAGCAGCGAATCACGGAACTGATCCGCCGGGTTGTACGGCGACAGCCAGTTGGCGAAGATCGCGATAAACATCACCACGACGACATACACCAGCCCGATGACTGCGCCTTTATTACGTTTAAAGTAGTGCCAGAACTCCTGCAACGGGGTCATAGGCACCGGTGCAGCAACTTTAGATTCAGTGACTTGTGACATGATGGCCCCTTACTTCCGATGACGAATACGCGGGTTCACCACGCCGTACAGCAGGTCGACCAGCAGGTTAACGAGGATAATCATCGTCGCCACCAGCAGGACGCCGCCCTGAACGACCGGGTAATCACGGCGCTGCAGGGCATCAATCAGCCAGCGCCCAAGGCCCGGCCAGGAGAAAATCGTTTCGGTCAGGATGGCGCCGGCCAGCAGCGTGCCGACCTGCAGGCCGATAACGGTAACCACCGGCAGCATCGCGTTACGCAGCGCATGAACGATGATGACGCGCATACGGGTCAGGCCTTTGGCGCGCGCGGTACGGATGTAGTCTTCACCGAGCACTTCCAGCATCGCCGAACGGGTCATACGCACGATGACCGCCAGCGGGATGGTGCCGAGCACCACCGCAGGCAGCACCATGTGTGCCAGCGCGTCGATAAAGTCGCCCGGCTCGCCCCAGATGGCGGTATCAATCAGCATGAAGCCCGTCAACGGCAGCGTATCGTCGAGGAACACCGAGTCGCTGATACGCCCGGATACCGGCGCGAGGTTCAGCTGCACCGACACCAGCATGATCAGCATCATGCCCCACCAGAAGATAGGCATGGAGTAGCCAGTCAGCGCGAGGCCCACGGCGGTATGGTCAAATATGGATCCACGCTTAACGGCAGCCAGCACGCCGACGGGAATGCCCACGGCCACGGCGAAAATCATCGCGCACACGCCAAGTTCCAGCGTAGCTTTGAAACGTGGAACGAACTCGTCCCACACCGGCAGGCGGCTTTTCAGCGAAATGCCTAAATCGCCGTGCAGAACGCCCCAGATATAGTTGAGATACTGCTGCCACATCGGCTTATCAAGACCCAATGCGGCCAGAAGCTGGGCGTGACGCTCAGGGGAAATACCGCGCTCGCCCGCCATAATCATCACCGGGTCGCCGGGGATCATATGGACAAAGGCAAAGGTGAGCAGGGTAATACCGATAAAGGTCGGGATGACTAATCCCAGACGTCGGAGGATGAACTGCAACATAACACGTACTCTCTCTCATAACGTACAGCCTGGCGACGGTACGTCGTATTGCTCATCAGACTCTCCCCAATTTGGAGAGAAGAAGCCCGTTCCCTCCCCCAAGGGGGAGAGGGAATCAGGCAAGGTACTTATTATTCGACAGAGACGTTTTCGAAGTGGTGCTTGCCAAGCGGATCAACCACATAGCCTTTGACTTCTTTACGCACTGGCTCGTACACGGTGGAGTGAGCGATGATCAGCGCCGGAGCCTGGTCATGCATGACAACCTGAGCCTGCTTGTACAGTTCAATACGCTTGTTGTGATCGTCGGTCGCACGCGCTGGCTGAATCAGGTCTTCAAACGGCTTGTAGCACCAGCGGGAGTAGTTGGAGCCGTCTTTCGCTGCCGCACAGCTGAACAGGGTCGCGAAGAAGTTGTCCGGATCCCCATTATCACCGGTCCAGCCCATCATCACAGACTGATGCTCACCGGCTTTCGCACGCTTCAGGTACTCGCCCCACTCGTAGGTCACGATGTTGGCTTTCACGCCTACTTTCGCCCAGTCAGCCTGAATCATCTCAGCCATACGGCGAGCGTTCGGGTTGTATGGACGCTGAACCGGCATCGCCCACAGGTCGATGGTGAAGCCATCGGCGTGGCCCGCTTCTTTCAGCAGTTCTTTCGCTTTTTCCGGATCGTAGGTGTAATCCTTAACGTCGTCGTTATAGCCCCACATGGTTGGTGGGATCAGGTTCTTCGCGGCAACGCCAGCGCCCTGATAAACGGCTTTGATGATCGCCTCTTTGTTCACCGCGTAGGTCAGCGCCTGACGAACTTTGACTTCATCCAGCGGTTTCTTCTCGGTGTTGAAGGAGAGATAGCCCACGTTCAGGCCAGCCTGAGACAGCAGGTTGATGTTTTTGTCCTGCTTCATGCGAGCAATGTCAGCCGGGTTCGGGTACGGCATAACCTGGCACTCGTTTTTCTGCAGTTTGGCATAACGCACGGATGCATCAGGCGTGATGGAGAAGACCAGACGGTCGATCTGCGGCTTGGTGCCCCAGTAGCCCGGGAACGCTTTGTACAGAATACGGGAGTCTTTCTGGTACTGCAGCAGCTGGAACGGACCAGTACCGATTGGGTTCAGGTCTACTTTCTCCGGCGTACCGGCTTTCAGCATGTTGTCTGCGTATTCTTTGGAGAGAATGGACGCAAAGTCCATTGCCAGATCCGCGAGGAACGGAGACTCCGGACGAGTCAGCACGAACTGAACGGTGTTGTCGTCCACTTTCTTCACTTCGCTGATCAGATCCGGCAGGCCCATGCCTTCAAAGTATTCGTAGCTGCCGCCAGAGACTTTGTGGTACGGGTTTTTGTCGTTTTTCTGACGATCGAAGGAGAAGACGATGTCGTCCGCGTTCATGTCGCGGGTCGGTTTAAAATCTTTGTTGTCCTGCCACTTCACGCCCTGACGCAGGTGGAAAGTGTAGGTTTTGCCGTCGGCGCTGACGTCCCACTTCTCAGCCAGACCCGGGACGATTTCGGTGGTACCGGTTTTGAATTCGACCAGACGGTTATAGATCGGTACAGAACTCGCATCGTAAGTCGTACCAGAGGTGAACAGCTGTGGGTTAAAGCCTTCCGGCGAGCCTTCAGAACAGTAAACCAGGGTTTTGGCCTGCACGCTTGCCGCAACGGTCAAAGCCACCAGGCTGAGACCAAGCTTCAGCATCCCTGACTTTTTCAAGGAAATACTCATTATTCTGCTCCAAATGTGATGTTTGTTTGTTGTGTATTTCCGCCAGGCCTTTATTTATTTTTTACCCGGTCTGGTCGGTAGTGCCCGAAGGCGTTAAAAGGGTTGGAGATTCCTTTCAGAAGAGCGGCTGAGTAGCAGCGCAGATTCTCCCTGAAATGCCCCTCATGCCCTACAATCTGTCAACAAGATGTGCAAACGTCAATACAGGTAACCGGGATTTACATCAGCGGTGAGAAACCACTGACAAAGATTAAAAAAACTTCGACAGGGTATTTTCAGCAGGGAAATTTATGCTACGCGCTTAACAGCAGCACAATCATCTTCACACCTTGCAATAACCAGTGATTAACAATTGCGCGAAATACTAAAAATTTCTGGCAGAATGGCGATTATCTGAGCGATTAATAGCGTGAACGTTAAAACGCACAGGTGAAAATGCTGAGCTTATCCATAAGTAACGCAAGATTTGAGCTTATCAAATATAAAAAAATACAATGGAATATGTCACAAAACGGTGAGCTGACGGCGGGATGTGGGGTGAACAGGGGGTTTTTGCTATTCTGCTCATATTGCCCGGCGGCACTGCGTTTGCACGGGCCTACAAAGGCCGCAGTTTCGTAGGTCGGGTAAGGCGAAGCCGCCACCCGACGATAGCCCCGGAGCTTCTCATCCTCGTCAAGCTACAGTTGTAAAAAAGCCGCTCAAAAGAGCGGCTTTTCAAATGTGGTCGGCGAGAGAGGATTCGAACCTCCGACCCACTGGTCCCAAACCAGTTGCGCTACCAAGCTGCGCTACTCGCCGAATGCGGAGCGCATCTTACTGCTGCGATGCTACCCCGTCAATCCCTTTTCGCCAAAAGCCAGGTCGATCGGCGAGAAACTCGCCAGCCCGCTATTTCCCGCCTGCCGGAACGCGGCACCAGTTGCTGTTTTCGTTGATACCGCCGTCCGGCGAGGTGTATCCGAGGCAGCCCATTATGGTGTCGTAAAGCTCCACATGGCGACGCGGAACCTTCATTTCAGCCTGCGCTTTCAGATGCTGGAACGCCTGTTCATTCGCCGGGTTTTCACGATACTTATCCGACATCCAGACCAGCATCGGCACGCGGAACTGCTCCGGCGGCGCGAGCTTGCGCGGCGTACCGTGCAGATGCTCCTGCTCGTTGATGGATTCACCATGGTCGGCGGCATAGAACACGATCGCCTTTTTATCCCGCAGTTGGTCAAACACACGACTGATAAAGGTATCGATATACAGCACCGAGTTGTCGTAGGCGTTCATCAGCTCCTGCTTGCTGCAGTTTTTGTTAATCCCCACGCACTCAGGCCCCCATTTAGCGAAATCACGGGTGTAGCGCTGATAGTAGCTGTAGTGAGATCCTTTAGTGTGCAGGATTATCAAATGCTTACCTTTAGGATGCCCTTCCAGCGAGCGGGACATCTCGTTCAGCAACAGCATGTCGTCCACATCTTTGCCACGGTTGCGCGGCTCGGCGCCGATCTGCTCGCGGTAGGCAATGTTATCGGCCATGGTATTACTGTAGAACCACATCTCACTCTGCATCGCGAACAAGTCGGAACTGAAACCAAGCTGCTTCAGAACGGCAAAGACATTCTGCTCTTTCAGGGTTCGCTGTGGATTATCATCCGCGCCGCCCTGACGGACAAACATACAGCGTAAAGAGAGCTTCGTTGCGGTATCGCAGGAGTAGCCGCGATAGGCGACCAGGTTTTTCTCCTGCGCTAATTTTGGCGTGGTGTTCCGGTCATAACCCAGAATCCCCATGTGATCCCAGCGGGTGGTTTCGCCGATGATAAACACCACATAGGTGTCATCCAGCTCATGGCCCGGCGCCACATAGGTGAATTTCTTCGCCGGGTTGATCAGGGATTTGTTATCCGTAGATTCATCCACCTGTGCCCAGGCATACAGGCCCAGTGCTGAGAGCCAGTTCGAGGGCAAATAAGAGTTCGCCACTACGCCGCCGTAGCTTGGCATATCCACGCCGGTGGCTTTTTCGATTTTCTTCTGCTGCTGCTCCATGACCCGAATCGGTGCCCAGACCAGCAGCCCTGCCATCACCACCACGGCGATATTCCGCAGGCGCTGACCGCGGGTGCGAAGCTGACGCAGCAGCGTGTAACGGCAGCGGTTGCTCCAGATGAAGAACAGCGGCGGCAGGCTTGCCAGCACGGTCCACATCATCAGGCCGCGCCCTACCACTTCTTTGGACAAATCGATGTCGGTAGTCATGACAGAAGCAACGATACCGTAGCCAATCACCACGTTCATAAACGTCATGTAGTAGCTGGCGGCGGCGGAAATCACCACCACAAGCGAGGCCAGCACCTTCCAGGGACGGCGGCCAAAAAGCGAGAGCAGTCGTAACAGGAAGAAGGTAGCGAGAACCGAACCAAAGATTTCGATGACGGCAAAAATCCCATTTCTGACCGTCAGATCTTCAAGGTAGCCCATCAGGCGTCTGATGAGCACGGCACCGTTCAGGAACAGGCCGATATACAGCGCCAGGAACAAGCACAGCCGCTGTTGCGTTAACGATTTAATGTAATTCATGCAAGCAAACCCTGGGAAAAGGGGTATAAAAAACCGACTTAGCCGTCGGCATGACGGTAAGCAGATTAAGGAATCGCGTAAGAAACAGTTATGAGAAACGTCTATAAGCGCAACAAGTAGACCATGACATGCGGGAAAAGTGTCATCAGGAAATGCGATCGGGGGCAATATTTACAAAAATAATTGCCCCCCGAGGGAAGATTTATTCCGTGAATGTATTACTCGCGGATAAAAAGCGGTGAAATCAGGCGTGCGCCTCCTGCAGCGTCTCACGGTTTGGCTGACGAATGGTGCTGGACAGCGCCAGAGACAGAATCAGCAGCGCGAAGATCACGCAGAACGTCACGTAGAACCCACCGAACAGCGACGCGATGATGGAACCACAGATGCTGCCAATCCCGAAACCGAGATAAATCACGCCATAGTTTTTTGCCAGATTGTTCAGACCGAAGAATTCGCTGACCAGCGACGGGAACACGGTAATGGTGCCGCCAAAGTTAAATGCCACGCAGGCAATCGCGGCAAAGAAGCTCACGGCATTCAGCGGAGCGAACAGCAGCGCCGCCATACCCACCAGCGAAATCACCTGACCAATTGTAATCACACGAATGCGGGCGATTTTATCGGAAAGAATACCGAGCACCAGACGGCCGCTCAGGTTAGCGATGGAAATCACCGTCACCGCATTTGCCGCGGTCATCACGTCGAGATGGACCATGCTCTGCGCAATATCTTTCGCCACGCCAATCACGTACAGGCCGCTCATGCAGGCAGTCAGGAACATTACCGCCAGCATCCAGTACTGCGGTTTACGCATCGACTGTGCCAGCGTGAAGTCGTTATCTACTACGCCGTTATGGGTTTTCACTTCCTGCAGCGGGGCGTCTTTCATCAGCGTCGCGCCGAAGACAATCATCACCAGCACAATTGCGCCCCAGATCATAAAGGTCTTCTCAAGACCAACGCTTGCCAGCAGCTGGCTGTCGATAAACTTGAAGCCGAGGCTACCGAGGCCATAGGCGCCGATGGAGAACGCCGAAATCAGCCCTTTGCGCTCCGGGAACCACTTAACGCAGTTGGAGAGCGTCAGCAGATACCCTGCTCCGTCCGCCAGCCCCACCAACACACCGGCGCTCAGCCACAGCATCATCAGGTTATTGGCATGGGCGGTGAGGAAGAAACCGACGCCAAGTAGAATGCCGGACGCCATGGTCACACGCTTCACGCCAAATCGTTCCTGTAACTTACCGGCCACGGAGGACGAAATCGCCAGACCCAGGCTCAGCAGACCGAAGGAAAACGCCACCTGGCTTACCGGTTCATCCAGCTTGGTGGACAGCGCGCCGTTAAACAGGCTCCAGGTATAAACTGACCCCAGCGCAAACTGGGTGATGATGGTCCCGATCAGCGTCAGCCAGCGGGTAGAAGGACGGATTGCAGCGTTCATCGCAGAGTTGCCTTATGAAGATTAACTGCTGCTTAAAATAACGAAGTGCACTTCATGGCAGGTTAAAAAAGGCATGAACTGCCGCCAGCGCGGAATGAAATGCACTGAATGCAGAATGAATGACATTGCCGAAAAGAAAAAAGTACGAACGTGAGCGGTCACTATCACGCTAAAGCGCGTCATCATTGTAATAAGATGGGAATAAAAGTGTGCTAAAAGCGTTTATGAAATGTTAGAAACGAGCGCTGACGCCCATAACGTAGAGATAGTTGGCGCTGACGCTCATGTTATCCGCCTGAGATAAGGCAGCATAGGCTGCAACGTTCTGATTTAAAAGCATATCGGCCCCAACCGTAACGTCAACCCAGTTGCCGTCCTGCGTGGAAGTAGGCGTCCGGTTCAGGCCCGATTGCGACTTCCACTGGTTCTCGCCAAACTGCTGGTTGTAGCTAATTTGCGCCCAGGGATGCACGCCCCACAGCGGCTGCGAGTCAAAGCGCCAGCCGAGCGTGCTGATGCTGGCGTGCCACATCGGATCGGTCAGCGCCGTGGTGCTGGTATCGCTGTCGCCAAATTCATTCCAGACAGAAGTCGCCGAGCCGTCATAATGCCAGCTTGCCACCGGGCCGGTGGTGAACATCGCGCTTAAGGGAATATTCCAGCCCACGCTTAACGTGCGCGTGGCGTCCAGCGGAGTCTCATCAGGATGATTCACGGCAACGCCAGGCTGCATTTGCGCGGCGCTGATGCGTTCCGCGAGAATGTCGTCATAACGCGGTTGGTGATCGCTATCCCAGGTATAGCGTTCAGGCGTATTACTTTGCGGGTCAGAAACGATATATTCCTGTTGCCAGGCGAATGCCGATGTCACAAAAGACATCCACACAAAAACAGAAGCCGGGTAGACACAACCCCGAAAGCCATTGCAATTCTTAACGATCATTTTTGCGACTCCGAAAGAGCCGAACCCGGCATTGTTGTTATGATTTTTTTCGCAACTGCGTATTACTAAATATTGCCATTTTATTTCTGTCGTCAAGGCAGGTTGTACATTTCTTCAGAGACATCAAAAAAGTGGGAGAATCAGATGGAACGTTGCGGTTGGGTAAGTACAGACCCGCTTTACATGGCTTACCACGATAGCGAATGGGGCGTAGCTCAGAGGGATAACCAAAAGCTGTTTGAAATGATCTGCCTTGAAGGCCAGCAGGCCGGGCTTTCGTGGATAACGGTGCTGAAAAAGCGTGAAAACTACCGCGAAGCATTCCACCACTTTGATCCGGTAAAAGTCGCCGCTATGGACGAAGCCGACGTAGAGAAACTGGTGCTCAACGCGGGTATCATTCGCCACCGCGGGAAAATTCAGGCCATTATCGGCAACGCCCGCGCTTATCTGGCGATGCAGGCCAACGGCGAAGACTTCGCGGATTTCGTCTGGTCATTTGTCGATAACCACGCGCAGGTGAGCCATGCCGCCAGCCTCGCTGAAATCCCCACCAGCACGCCCGCCTCGGATGCGCTGTCGAAGGCGCTGAAAAAGCGCGGCTTCAAATTTGTCGGCACCACGATTTGCTACTCCTTTATGCAGGCCTGCGGACTGGTCAACGACCATATTACCGGCTGCTTCTGCTATCCCGGAGGCGATGATGATCCGCAAATGGCAAAATAACGATCGCAGCCCTTTGCTGGCGCTGTGGCTCGAAAGCACCATCTATGCCCATCCGTTTATTGAAGAAAGCTACTGGCATGACAGCGAGCCGCTGGTGCGCGACGTCTATTTTCCCGCCTCGCACACGTGGGTCTGGGAAGAGGAAGGCAACGTGAAAGGCTTCATCAGCGTGATGGATCAGCGCTTTATTGGGGCGCTGTTTGTCGCCCCTGACAGCATCGGGCGCGGCATTGGCCGGGCGCTACTCGCATTTATCTGCGACCGCTACCCGGATTTAAGCCTTGAGGTGTACCAGAAGAACAGCCGGGCAGTGAATTTCTACCATGCGCAGGGCTTTCGTATTGAAGACAGCGCATGGCAGGATGACACTCAGCAGCCGACCTGGCTTATGCGCTGGCAGGCGGATCGAATGCCGTAAGCGGAAGCCACGGCCCGTGGTATTTCTCCAGCCACACCAGCGCCGTATTCCCCGCACAGCCGTTCCCCAGCTTCGAGCTGGGGATGTCTTTGGTCAGCACGTTCACCGCGCCGTTTTTGCAGATGCCACCGGCCTCACGATCCAGATCCGGCCACGCGCCTTCGTGCAGGCAAATCACGCCCGGTCGGATCCCCCCGGACACCACCGCTCCGGCCAGCACCTGCCCGCGTGAGTTCCAGACGCGCACCAGATCGCCATCGCTGATGCCGCGCGCCCTGGCGTCTTCAGGATTTAACGTCAAAGGCTCGCGCCCCGCCACGGCATACTTCTCACGCAGGGAGGTGTGATTGAGCTGGCTGTGCAAACGGTGCGCCGGATGTGCAGACAACAGCTGAAGCTGGCCGGGCTGCGCATTGCCGTGCCACTCGTCAGGCTCAAGCCACGTCGGGTGCCCCGGACAGTCGGCATAGCCGAATCCGGCGATGCGCTGCGAATAGATTTCAATCCTGCCGCTGTCTGTTTTCAGCGGGTTGGCCTGAGGATCCTTGCGGAAGGCCGCGAAGCGGATGAACTGCGCGCTCTGTTCGCTCTCCGGCATTTCAATAAGCGCATTCGCTTCCCAGAATTCACGGAACGGCGGCAGCGTCACCTGTTGGCTGGCACCGCGCTGTCCGGCTATCTCATAGAAGGTCTCTAACCATTCGAGATCGCTTTTCCCTTCGGTAAAACGTTCGCGGCCGCCCGCTTCCCAGCGCTCGCTGAGTTCGGCAAACACCTCTAAATCATCCCGCGCCTCGTCGCGCGGTGGCACCACGCGCTTCATCGGCACCAGATGCTGGTTGCTGTAGTCGCCGGTCATGGTCAAATCATTGCGCTCGAACGAGGTCGTCGCCGGTAAAACGATATCCGCATGGCGCGCGGCCGCGGTCCAGAAGCATTCGGAAATGACCACCAGCTCCGGTTTTTGCCAGGCGCGAATCAGGCGGTTGGTATCCTGATGATGGGTAAAGTTGGCCCCGCCGCACCACCAGACGAAACGAATATCCGGGAAATGGCGGTCCATGCCGTTGTGCTGGTAGGGCGCACCCGGGTTTTCCAGCGCTTCCACAATGCGCGCCACCGGGATTTTATCGACGGCATCCGTTCCGCCTTTCACGCAGCCCTGCATTGAGGCCAGCACCGCCGCACGACGCGTCGGGTTGCCGCCGTTGGCAAAGTGGTACGAAAGCCCAAAACCACCTCCCGGCGTGCCGATTTGCCCGAGCATCGCCGCCAGCGTGACCAGCATCCAGTGCTTTTGCTCACCAAACTGCTGACGCTGCATGCCCCAGCCGGACATCAGCATGGTGGTATTTTCATGGAACAGCTTCGCCAGTTCGCGGATTTTGGCTGCCTTTACGCCGCAAACTTCTTCCGCCCACTCGGCGGTTTTCGCCACGCCGTCGCGCTCACCCGTCAGGTAAAGCGCAAACTGTTCATAGCCCGTAGTGCAGCGTTCCAGGAACGCCGTATCATGCCAGCCGTTTTCCACCAGCGTATGCGCTATTCCGAGCATCAGCGCCACGTCGGTGCCCATATGCGGGGCAATCCACTCCACCGACTCCCCGAAGAAATCGACGGTTTCCGATCGCATCGGATCGATGCAGATCAGCCGTTTGCCGCTGCTCCGCAGCCTGTCGAAGAAGGTAATGCCCTGCTCATCGGAGGCGTTCCAGGCAATCTTAAGCGTATTGAGCGGGTTGGCGCTCCACAGCACCACCACGTCGGTATGTTCCAGAATCATCGGCCAGCTGGTCTGCTGCTGATAGACCTCATTGCCGCCAACGACGTAAGGCATAATCGCCTGCGCCGCCCCGGTGGAGTAATCCCCCAAATGCCCGGTATAACCACCCGCCAGGCTCATATAGCGCTGCAGCAGCGTGGCGGCTTTGTGTAACACCCCGTTCGAACGCCAGCCGTAGGAGCCCGCGAAAATCGACGCCGGGCCGTAGGTTTCACGAATTCTTTTATGCTGCGTGTGGATCAGATCCAGGGCCTCATCCCAGCTCACCCGAACAAACTCATCCTCTCCGCGCACGCCCTGCGGATTTTCTGGCGAAGCCAGAAATCCTTTGCGCACCATCGGGTAACGGACGCGCGTTTTACTGTGCACCTGATCCCGCACCACGCTTTGCAGGGAGTTTTCAAACGTGCCGGAAAGCGCGCCGCGCGAGGCCAGTACGGTGTCGCCGTCGGTGTCGACCAGCATCGGCCCCCAGTGGGCGGCGGTCAGAACGGTTTTTGTTGCGGATGAGTTGGCCAAAACAGGCTCCTGGTTTACGAATGCAGGTGTTGCGACGCCAATTTTTTCATCAGCGTTCCATTTATTTACATATTTCAGGATTGCTCCGGGAATTTTCCTCGCAATCCCGCGTCATAATCAACCGCCACGTTCGTCGTGGCAAAGAATAAAAAGGATTAAGGAAATAAGATGAAAAAACGCGTAATCGTGATTGCTGCTATGGTCAGCGGCGCACTGGCCCTTTCCGGCTGTACCACCAACCCTTATACCGGCGAGCGCGAAGCGGGCAAATCCGGTATTGGCGCAGGCATTGGCGCGCTGGCGGGGGCGGGTATCGGCATGCTGTCGTCGTCGAAGAAAGACCGCGGCAAAGGTGCGCTGATTGGTGCCGCAGCAGGTGCTGCCGTCGGCGGCGGCGCAGGGTATTACATGGATGTGCAGGAAGCGAAACTGCGCGAAAAAATGCAGGGCACCGGCGTCAGCGTCACCCGTAACGGCGACAACATCGTGCTGAATATGCCCAATAACGTCACCTTCGACAGCAGCAGCGCCAACCTGAAACCGGCGGGTGCCAACACCCTTACCGGCGTGGCAATGGTGCTCAAAGAGTATCAAAAGACGGCCGTCAACGTGGTCGGCTACACCGACAGCACCGGTAGCCAGGATCTGAACATGCGCCTGTCTCAGCAGCGTGCAGACTCCGTTGCAAGCGCGTTGATCACTCAGGGCGTTGTGGCTAACCGCATCCGCACCAGCGGAATGGGCCCGGCGAATCCGATCGCCAGCAACGGCACGGCGGAAGGCAAAGCCCAGAACCGTCGCGTAGAGATTACGCTGAGTCCGTTACAGTAACCATTATGTCGGGCGGCGAGGCAATCGCCCCCGGCTTACGTTTCCCCCAGTTCCCCCCGGCATTAACCGCTTGCCATCGCCCATTTTCACGCTAAGGTGTTCACACATTCAGGCGAAGGAACCCCTCATGGCGAACAAGGCGCGAGCGACCATCAGCGACGTGGCAAAAGCTGCAAAAACGGGCAAAACCAGCGTGTCACGCTACCTCAACGGCGAAAAACATCTGCTGTCCGATGCCCTGCTGGCACGTATTGAAACCGCAATTGCCGCTCTCGATTACCGTCCGAGCCTGATGGCGCGCGGCCTGAAGCATGGCCGAACCCGGCTGATTGGCCTGATCATCGCCGATATCACCAACCCTTACTCCGTCAACGTGCTGAGCGGTATTGAAGCCGCCTGCCGCGAGCAGGGCTTTACGCCTCTGGTCTGCAACACCAATAACGAAGTTGACCAGGAGCGGCATTACCTCGACCTGCTGCGCAGCTACCAGGTGGAAGGGATCGTGGTGAACGCCGTGGGCATGCATGAAGAGGGGCTGAACCGCCTGCAACAGTCAGCGCTGCCGATGGTACTCATCGACAGAAAAATTCCTGATTTCGCCTGCGACGTGGTGGGACTGGATAACAACCAGGCCGCCACCACGGCTACCGAACACCTTGTTGAACAAGGGTTTGAAGCACTGCTGTTCATCAGCGAACCGCTCGGAAGCGTCAACACACGCCGGGAGCGCCTGGCCGCGTTTCGCGCCACGCTTGCCCGCTATCCGGATATCAGAGCCGAGAATGTGGAAGTGCCGCTGAATGATGGCGCGCTGATTGATAACGCCCTGCGCCAGTTCCACGCCGCTCATCGCGGAATGCGTAAAGCCGTGATCTCCGCCAACGGCGCGCTGACGCTGCTGGTGGCGCGCTCCCTTAAACGTCTCGGCCTGCACTGGGGAAGCGACATCGGTCTGCTGGGCTTTGATGAGCTGGAGTGGGCTGAACTGGCGGGCGTCGGCATTACCACCCTCAAACAGCCGACCTGGAAAATTGGCCATGCCGCCGTAGAACAGGTGGTACGGCGGATCGAAGGCAGCAACGAACCGATCCGCGAGCAGGTATTCTCCGGCGAGTTGATCGTGCGCGGATCCACCCGCCGCTAATTCCCTTGTGATGGCGATCATAAAACAGCCAGCCCTGACTTTTCTTTGGAACCGGTTCCATCTAGCGTAGTAAAGAGAAACCCCGCTCAATACGCTTTGGAGTTACCGGATGACAAGAAAAATCATCGTCGTCACTGCCGCCTATGGCCATGACCGAATCAGGTCCCTGGGCGGGCAAGCCGCCGTGCTGCCCATTATTGCCGCGGCCGGTGCCGATGGCGTCGAAATCCGCCGTGAGCTGTTGAGCCCGCAGGATATTGACCGCCTGCCACCGCTGGCAACGGCAATAGCGCACCACAACCTGCTGGCCTGCTACTCCGCCCCAGAGGCGCTGTTTACCGATGACGGTAGCCTTAACCCCCACCTTCCCGCTCTGCTTGATGAAGCCCACGCCCTGAACGCACTGTGGCTGAAGCTTTCACTCGGCCATTTCAGAAAGACAGATGAACTGACCTCATTGCGCACGCTGCTGGCCGAAAGCCCGGTGCCGCTGGTTATCGAAAATGACCAAAGCGAGCACGGCAGACTGGCGCCAATGCAGCGCTTCCTGGCGGCGGTTGGCGTGCATAGCCTGCCCGTCAGGCTGACGTTTGATATGGGCAACTGGATATGGCTGGGTGAGTCGCCTGAACAGGCCTCTCGCCTGTTAGCTCCCGGTGTGGGCTACGTGCATGTTAAAGCCGCTGAACCCCATCACACCAGCTGGCGCGCTGACGTACCGGACCGCGATCCACGCTGGGCGGCGCTGCTCGATAGCCTGCCGGGCGACGTTCCACGCGGCATTGAGTTTCCGTTGGAAGGCGACGATTTGGTCGCCGTCACCCGTCACTATGTCCGCTGGCTGCGCGAGGAGTAAACCATGAAACAGGTACTGGATGTCATCACCATCGGCGAAGCCATGGCGATGTTTGTCGCCCAGAACACCGGCGAGCTGCACCAGGTTGATCGCTTTATTAAACGCGTGGCCGGAGCTGAACTGAACGTGGCCATCGGCCTGGCACGCCTGGGGCTAAACGTCAGCTGGGTGAGCCGCGTCGGCACGGACAGCTTCGGACAGTTCGTGCTGGATTCGCTGCAACAGGAAGGAATCAACCGGGAGGGGGTAACGATGGATGAACGCTATCCGACCGGTTTCCAGCTCAAATCGAAAGCTGAAAATGGAACCGATCCCATCGTGGAATACTTCCGCAAAGGTTCGGCTGCCAGCCATCTCAGCCGGGAAGATTTTACCCTTTCACATTTCGCCCGTGCCCGCCATCTGCACCTTAGCGGCGTCGCCGCCGGTCTGTCAGACAGCGCTTATGCGCTGCTGGATCATGCCGCCAGCGAGATGAAACGGGAGGGGAAAACGATCTCCTTCGATCCCAACCTTCGTCCGGTGCTCTGGCGCAGTGAAAGCGAGATGCGCGAGAAGCTTAATCGGCTGGCCTGCAAAGCGGACTGGGTTCTACCCGGTTTGAAAGAAGGCTCGATCCTCACCGGGGAACGCACGCCGGAAGGGATTGCTGAGTTTTACCTGAGCCGCGGCGTGAAGGCAGTCATCATCAAAACCGGCGCTGACGGCGCATGGTATCAGAGCCAGGACGGCGAACGTGGTGCCGTAGCGGCGTTGAAAGTAGAGAACGTCGTCGATACCGTCGGCGCTGGCGATGGTTTTGCCGTCGGCGTCATCAGCGCACTGCTAGAAGGCAAAACGCTGCCGCAGGCCGTCACTCGCGGCAACAAAATTGGCTCGTTGGCAATTCAGGTACAGGGCGACAGCGAAGGCCTGCCCACCCGGGAAGCGCTCGGCGAGGCATAACCAGACTGCAATCTGGCCGTAAAACGAAAAAAAACGCTACCCTGTCCCCTACAAACGGCGGTGGCACCTACCTCAACAACAGAGGCTCGCATATGAACCGTTCAAGCCATGCAACGAAACGCTGGTTGTACATCATGCCTATCGTGTTTATCACCTACAGCCTGGCGTACCTCGACCGCGCAAACTTCAGTTTTGCCTCCGCCGCCGGCATCAACAACGATCTCGGCATCACCAAAGGCGTCTCCTCCCTGCTTGGGGCGCTGTTCTTCCTCGGCTACTTCTTCTTCCAGATCCCCGGTGCGGTGTACGCCGAACGCCGCAGCGTGCGCAAACTGATTTTCGTCTGCCTGATCTTATGGGGCGGCTGCGCCTCGCTGACCGGCATGGTCAGCAACATCCCGATGCTGGCCGCGATCCGCTTCATTCTGGGGATCGTCGAGGCCGCCGTGATGCCTGCGATGCTGATTTACATCAGCAACTGGTTTACCCGCTCGGAGCGCTCGCGAGCCAACACTTTCCTGATCCTCGGCAATCCCGTGACGGTGCTGTGGATGTCAGTGGTCTCCGGCTACCTGATTCAGTCCTTCGGTTGGCGTGAAATGTTTATCTTCGAGGGCATTCCGGCGGTGATTTGGGCCTTCTGCTGGTGGGTGCTGGTCAAAGACAAACCAACGCAGGTTGGTTGGCTGTCAGAGGCAGAGAAAACCGAACTACAGGCACAGCTTGACCGCGAGCAGCAGGGTATCAAAGCGGTACGTAACTATGGCGAGGCCTTCCGCTCGCGCAACGTGATTTTGCTGTGCATTCAATATTTCGCCTGGAGCATCGGGGTGTACGGGTTTGTGCTGTGGCTGCCGTCCATTATTCGCAGCGGCGGGGAAAACTTAGGCATGGTTGAAGTGGGCTGGCTCTCCGCCGTGCCTTATCTGGCGGCGACCGTTGCAATGATCCTCGCGTCCTGGGCGTCTGACAAACTGCAGAATCGTAAGCTGTTTGTCTGGCCGCTGCTGCTGATTGGCGGCCTCGCCTTCATCGGCTCCTGGGCCGTAGGGGCCGATCACTTCTGGATCTCTTACAGCCTGCTGGTGATTGCCGGTGCCGCCATGTATGCCCCGTACGGACCGTTCTTCGCCATTGTGCCGGAGATGCTGCCGCGCAACGTCGCCGGAGGTGCGATGGCGCTTATCAACAGCATGGGCGCACTGGGCTCCTTTTTCGGCTCGTGGTTTGTCGGCTATCTCAACGGCGCAACCGGCTCGCCGTCTGCCTCCTACATTTTTATGGGGGTAGCGCTTTTCGTCTCCGTGTGGCTGACTTTAATTGTTAAGCCTGCTAATAATCAAAAAATCCCCGTCGGCGCACGCCACGCCTGAACCCTTTAAAATGGAGAGAGAAATGAAACCATCCGTCATTCTCTACAAGTCATTACCTGACGATCTGCAACACCGCCTTGAGGAAAACTTTACGGTTATCAGGGTTCCAAATCTCAGCATAGAGACCGTTAACCAGCATGCCGACGCGTTTAAAAACGCCGTGGGCCTGCTCGGCTCAAGCGAAAAAGTGGGGGCTGAGCTGCTGGAAAAAATGCCCGCGCTGCGCGCCACTTCCACCATTTCCGTGGGCTATGACAATTTCGATGTCGACGCGCTAAATGCCCGCAAGGTCCTGCTGATGCACACGCCGACCGCGCTGACCGAAACCGTTGCCGACACGCTGATGGCGCTGATCCTGAGCAGCGCCCGCAGAGTTGTTGAAGTGGCCGAACGCGTCAAAGCAGGTGAGTGGACAAAGGGCATCGGCCCGGACTGGTTCGGCACTGACGTACACCATAAAACCATCGGCATCGTCGGCATGGGGCGTATTGGCCTGGCGCTGGCGCAGCGCGCGCATTTTGGCTTCGGCATGCCGGTGCTCTACAACGCCCGTCGCCAGCATAAAGAGGCTGAGGAACGTTTCAACGCTCGCCATTGCGACCTCGACACGCTGCTGCAGGAAGCGGATTTTGTCTGCTCGATTCTGCCGCTGACCGAAGAAACCCGTCACCTGTTCGGCACGAAGCAGTTCAGGCAGATGAAGCCAACGGCGATTTTCATCAACGCAGGCCGCGGCCCGGTGGTGGACGAACAAGCGCTGATCGGCGCGCTAAAAAACGGCGACATTCATGCCGCAGGGCTGGACGTATTCGAGCAGGAACCTCTGCCGGTCTCTTCAGAACTGCTGAAGCTGCCAAACGTAGTGGCGCTGCCGCATATCGGCTCTGCCACGCATGAAACGCGTTATGCGATGGCGAAAACGGCGGTGGATAACCTGATTAATGCGCTGAACGGAAAAGTGGAGACGAACTGCGTCAATCCGCAGGTGCTTTAAGAGGGAATTGCCCGGCGGCACTGCGTTTGCCGGGCCTACGCGTAGGCCGGATAAGTTTGTCGGCCCGGTAAGCACAGCGCCACCGGGCACTATCGGCACATTAACGCGTGGCGTTAACCGCCGCGGTCCAGGCCTGGTTAAACGCCTGATGCTGGGAAGCCAGTGGGCCAATCAGCGAGTTGTACTGGCTTGCCTGCTGCGAGGTCGGGAACTGAATGCCGTTCGCCACAAAGCTCACCTGCGTGCCCTGCTGTGCGACAAAATCGCCCACCTGCACCAGCTGCTGGGTGAAGATCTGTGCGGCCGGGATCAGCGGCTGCATCGCAGTCGCAGGCTGGGTCACCACCTTGTTGTACACCTGGTCAAACACAGGTTTCAGATCGTCGCTCTGCTTCAGGGCAGAGTGTGCGGCATCGGCCTGCATTTTGGCGTTTTCAAGCTGCTGGCTCAGGACGCCGAGTGCACCGTTCGCCTGACGCAGCGGCTCGCGCTGAGTCATGTAATCCTGCGGCACGCGGATGGCGTTCACGCTGTCGACAACCGGACGCAGACCTGCATCCATCGCCTGGCTCACCTGCTGTGAATAGCCGTAGATCACCGCATAATCGGAGACGAACGGACCAAACTGCTTTTTCTGATCGGTGGTCAGCGTCGGCAGACGTTCCCCACTCCGCATCGCGGAATTTTGCAGGAAGTCGATAAACGCTTTGCGCTGATCGCCTTCTTTATCGAAACACCCACTCAGGCTAACTACCATCAATAACGCCACCACGGACGCAAACCAGCGAGAGCAGGACTTTCCTGTCGCCATTTTCATACTCCTTCAGCCAAAAAAGCGCAAACTGGCACACACGTGCCTGACGCTGACAAGGATAGTCGAGGTAAGCCTTACAGGATACTCTTTCCTGCATTCCTGGAGGGAAAAGTCACCGGCCTGTCATCATCGCGGAAAAGGTTAGTTATTTATTGCCTTCATCACAATTTATAAGATTTCTCTTCCTCAACATGCATTAGATAACGCCATGAATTAATGGCCGTTTATGCAGTACCATGGCTGTTTCTTCCCCACGCGGTACGATAATCGTACGCATCCCCCGACCAGCACGTTGTTGAACAACGCTCTACGACCAAAGGCAACGCAAAAGCCTGATCGCGGACACGGGACATCACGCCCGCCCTTTTGCGTTTTTTTACTGTCGATTTACAAAAAAAGTGCTGAACAACTTTCCCGTTTCTTTATCAGATAATTAGTTCTGGCGGACATCTGGCTGAAACGCGTCAGGGAAAATATATCGCACGAATAATCACTCCCGTGACAACACCTCATCCTTTTTACTGACTACGCTTAATGAGCTTGCCAAAAATAACAATCTCATTAGGCCCTCCAGAGGAGTTCTCAATGGAATATAAAGATCCGATGTCTGAACTGCTGAGTAGTCTGGAAAACATTGTTTTTAAAGACGATTCACAACGTATTACCCTGACACAAAAGCCCACTGCCTTTACCGAGTTTGAGCAACTGCGTAAAGGCTCCGGTTTAAAGATTGATGATTTCGCCCGCGCAATGGGCGTCAGCGTGAGCATGGTGCAGGAGTGGGAATCAAGACGAGAAAAGCCGACGGCCTCCGAACTGATGCTGATGCGCTTAATTCAGGCAAATCTTGCCGGTAGTAAACAGCCCGTCTGAAAGCATTACCGCTTTATCAGCCCCCGCCAGTACGGGGGTTTTTGTTTTCCGTCAGCAAATACGCTGGCAGGAATCGTTCAAAAATCATCAAAAACAAAATCCAGCGCATTTTTAATGTTCTGCCGCCAGGGGCGCGCATTCATCACTTGATCCCCAATCTGGGCCATCCGCACGCTGGCCATTTCATGGGTCATCACCAGATAGTCTGTCCCTTCAACGTTCAGAATGGGCGTTAAGCGCCGGACAGGCGGTGCGGTTAACCTGCTCACCGGATACAGAGGGATCACGATGCGGGTGTTAAGTTCTTCAATGATGTCGCTTTGAACATCCAGCAAATAAGGGTAGGCCTGACGATTCCCGTTATTACGATAGACAACGTACTGCATCGCTAAAACGTCCTGAAATCATCGGACAGGAGCTCATGCTCATCGGAAATCAGGTTGAGCTCCTGCAGCCCGGCCCGATTTTCCTGTTTCCAGCGTTCATTCCCTGAGGCATCAATCGCCTGCTTCAACGCGTCAGTCAGCACCGCTGAGAGATTGAGTCCCGCATCGCGCGCCTGCTGAAGTAATCCAGGTTCAAGCGTGACGCTCACCGTTTTTTTATGTCGAACATGCACGACTGGCATACCGGCCCCCCTTATTACACGTGTAAACTGCACCTGTCATTATGAGCAAAATTTGCTCACATAACCATTCCACCGCAGTGAAAGGACAGTTGAGCAACAATGCCAGCTCATGCTAACACGCAGGCATACACAGTATGCTGTCGCCAGAGAGAATCTGCGTGGAGGCTCGTAAAAACACGAATATTCCCCCGCGTTGTCGTAAAACCCCAGTCATAAAAAAACCCGCCGAGTGGCGGGTTTCTGACATGCGGAAAACCAATTACTGAAGCAGCGAAATATCCGCAACCTGCAGGAACAGTTCACGCAGCTTAGTCAGCAGCGTCAGGCGGTTGATACGCACGTCTTTATCTTCGGCATTCACCATCACGTTCTCGAAGAACTCGTCCACCGGCTCACGCAGGGCGGCCAGCTCAACCAGCGCTTCCTGATAGCGGCCTTCGGCGAAGAACGGCTGCAGTTTATCGCGCAGGACAACCAGATGGGTCGCCAGCTTGATCTCTGCGGCTTCTTTCAGCACGGAGGCATGAACGGTATCGTTCAGCGTCTCTTCGGATTTTGCGAGAATGTTGGACACGCGCTTGTTGGCTGCCGCCAGCGCCGCCGCTTCTTCCAGCGTACGGAAGTGCGAAACCGCCTTCATGCGCGCATCGAAGTCTGCCGGGCGAGTCGGACGACGCGCCAGCACGGCCTGGATGGTATCGACGCTGAAGCCTTCGTCCTGATACCAGGCACGGAAGCGGCCCAGCATAAAGTCGATGACCTCATCCACAACCTTCGCGTTGGTCAGCTTGTCGCCGTACAGACGCACCGCTTCTTCGGTCAGCGTTTGCAGATCGAGGTTCAGGTTCTTCTCAACGATGATACGCAGTACGCCAAGCGCGGCACGACGCAGCGCAAACGGGTCTTTATCGCCTTTCGGATGCTGGCCAATGCCGAAGATGCCCGCGAGGGTATCCATTTTGTCGGCAATCGCGACAGCGCACGCAACCGGATTAGACGGCAGATCGTCACCCGCGAAGCGCGGCTGATACTGCTCGTTCAGCGCAACGGCCACGTCTTCGGCTTCGCCGTCGTGACGCGCATAGTGCATGCCCATGATGCCCTGAGTGTCGGTAAATTCGAACACCATGTTGGTCATCAGGTCGCACTTGGAGAGCAGACCTGCACGGGTTGCATGATTCACATCTGCGCCAATCTGCCCGGCAATCCAGCCCGCCAGGGCCTGAATGCGGTCAGTTTTGTCACGCAGGGTGCCGAGCTGCTGCTGGAACAGCACGGTTTGCAGGCGCGGCAGGTTGTCTTCCAGACGCTTTTTACGGTCGGTGTTGAAGAAGAACTCCGCATCCGCCAGGCGTGGACGAACCACTTTCTCGTTACCGGAGATAATCTGGATCGGATCTTTGGATTCGATGTTCGACACGAAGATGAAGTTTGGCAGCAGCTTGCCGTCGTTGCCGTAGACCGGGAAGTACTTCTGGTCACCTTTCATGGTGTAGACCAGCGCTTCCGCAGGCACCGCGAGGAATTTCTCTTCGAACTTCGCGGTCAGCACAACCGGCCATTCCACCAGCGAGGTCACTTCTTCCAGCAGGCTTTCGCTCAGATCGGCGTTGCCGCCGATTTTGCGTGCTGCGGCTTCAGCATCCGCTTTGATGGTGGCTTTACGCGCTTCGTAGTCAGCAATAACTTTGCCGCGCTCCAGCAGAATTTGCGGGTACTGATCGGCGTTATCGATGGTGAATTCCGGCTCGCCCATAAAGCGATGGCCGCGGATCACGCGATCGGAGTCGATGCCGAGAATCGTTGCCGGAACAACTTTATCGCCCAGCAGCAGGGTCACGGTGTGAACCGGACGCACGAACTGCACGTCGGACGCGCCCCAGCGCATCAGTTTCGGAATAGGCAGCTTCGCCAGCGACGTCGCTACCATGTTCGGCAGCAGCGCTTCTGCGCTTTCGCCTTTAACATGGGCGCGATACAGCAGCCATTCACCTTTGTCGGTTGCCATGCGCTCGGCCTGGTCTACGGTGATGCCGCAGCCGCGCGCCCAGCCTTCAGCCGCTTTGCTCGGTTTGCCTTCGGCATCAAACGCCGCAGAAACCGCCGGGCCGCGTTTTTCAACTTCGCGATCGGGCTGCGCCGCCGCAAGGCCAGCGACCTTCAGCGCCAGACGGCGAGGAGCAGCGAACCACTCAACGTTGCCGCGGGCAAGACCGGCGTTATCCAGCTCAGCAGTGAAGTTCGCAGCAAAGGATTCCGCCAGGCTGCGCAGGGCTTTTGGTGGCAGCTCTTCGGTGCCGATTTCCACCAGGAAAGTTTTTTCAGACATGGCCGCCTCTTATTTATTCTTGTTGCACATCGGGAAGCCAAGGGCTTCACGGGAAGCGTAATAGGCTTCTGCCACGGCTTTGGTCAGGGTGCGAATGCGCAGAATATAGCGCTGACGCTCGGTGACGGAGATGGCTTTACGCGCGTCGAGCAGATTGAAGCTGTGCGCGGCCTTCAGAATACGCTCATAGGCAGGCAGCGGCAGCGGGTTTTCCAGCGCCAGCAGCTGCTGTGCTTCCTTCTCGTACTGCTCGAAGCAGGAGAACAGGAAGTCGACGTCGGCGTATTCGAAGTTATAGGTGGACTGCTCCACTTCGTTCTGATGGAACACGTCGCCGTAGGTGGTTTTACCCAGCGGGCCGTCGCTCCAGACGAGGTCGTAAACGCTGTCTACGCCCTGAATGTACATTGCCAGACGCTCCAGACCGTAGGTGATTTCGCCGGTCACCGGCTTACACTCCAGGCCGCCAACCTGCTGGAAGTAGGTGAACTGCGTCACTTCCATGCCGTTCAGCCACACTTCCCAGCCCAGACCCCAGGCGCCCAGCGTTGGGTTTTCCCAGTTATCTTCCACGAAGCGGATGTCGTGGATGGTCGGGTCCATACCCAGCTCTTTCAGGGATCCGAGGTACAGCTCCTGAATGTTGTCCGGCGATGGCTTAATCACCACCTGGAACTGATAGTAGTGCTGTAAACGGTTCGGGTTTTCGCCATAGCGACCATCGGTCGGGCGGCGGGACGGCTGCACGTAAGCAGTCGCCATCGGCTCCGGGCCGAGCGCGCGCAGACAGGTCATCGGATGGGAGGTGCCAGCGCCGACTTCCATGTCCAGTGGTTGAACAATGGTGCAGCCCTGACGAGCCCAGTAATCCTGTAAGGTCAGGATCAGGCCCTGGAAAGTCCTGGTATCAAACTTTTGCATATTTTTCGTGCTGGATACGTGTGGAATTAAGGAAGGGTCAAGTATACCCGCTGGCTGCGAGATATACAGTATGAATGACAGTTGTTGCAGGAAAATTGAGGGAATAGTGGGGAAATGACGGGCATTTCCCTCCTGCATCCTCGCTGCTTAGCGCATCGAAAGGTGCAAAAATTGGCCATCAGCATCAAAAGAGCAGACGAAGCTCTCATTCTTCGGCGTATAGCCTTTAAGCTCGTAGCTGCCCTGAAACTGCTCGAAGCCGGTGACGTCAACCTTTTGTGCCCCCGTGTTATAGCGTTCTGCCGCTTTGTCTTTGCAAAGCTGTTCCATATTCAGCGAACGGGTCGAATCGATTTTCGCCCTTTGCGCTTTTTGCTCCGGCGCTTTTGGCGCGCTACACCCTGCAAGTAGCGCAGCCATCAGCAGCGCCAGGAAATACTTCATCATCATTTTTCGTTACGGCCTTATTCTTTGCCTGTTATTGTCACTTTTAAGACTAGAGTGTTTTTCTGACTCTGCATTCTGCGAATCCGTTCCCTGGTCGACAAGCCATCCGCGGTAAACTCAGATTTTTCCAGAGGGACAATGGCCGGACGCGCCGGTCAGACTTTTTTTAGCACCGAACTGAGGAACCGATGTCAGGAAAGATTAGCTGGATTAACAACCTGCGAGGGATTGCCTGCCTGATGGTAGTGATGATCCATACCACCACCTGGTATGTCACCAACGCCCACAGCACCAGCCTGCTCAACTGGGATATCGCCAATCTGCTTAACTCCGCCTCCCGCGTCAGCGTGCCGCTCTTTTTCATGATTTCCGGCTACCTGTTTTTTGGTGAACGCAGCGCCGCGCCGCGTCACTTCCTGCGTATCGGCCTGTGCCTGCTGTTTTACAGCGCCATCGCGCTGGCTTACATCCTGCTGTTCACCCACATCAACGCGGAGCTGTCGCTGAAGCATCTGCTGCAAAAGCCCGTGTTCTATCATCTGTGGTTTTTCTTCGCAATTTTCGTGATTTACCTACTTTCTCCCTTAATTCAGGTGAAAAGCGTCAACGGCTGGATGCTGATGGCATTGATGGTCGTGCTCGGCGTGGTCGCTAACCCCAACACGGTGCCGGTGAAAACGGGCGGATTTGAATGGCTGCCGGTCAATTTGTATATCGACGGCGACACGTTTTACTACGTGCTCTATGGCCTCTTAGGCCGTGCGCTGGGGATGATGAACACCGATAAAAAGCCGCTGACGCTGCTTTGCGCGGGCCTGTTTGTCGCATCGGTCTGGATTATTTCACGCGGTACGCTGCACGAGCTGAAATGGCGTGGCAATTTCGCCGATACCTGGTATCTCTACGCCGGGCCGATGGTGTTTATTTGCGCCGTCACGTTATTCACCTTTGTGAAAAACACGCTGGACAGCCGCGAACTGCCCGGATTAAGCCTCATTTCGCAGCATTCTCTGGGGATTTACGGCTTCCATGCGCTGATCATCCACGCGCTGCGTTCAGGCGGCATTGAGCTGAAAAGCTGGCCGCTGCTCGATATCCTGTGGATTTTCTGCGCCACGGTGGCGGGCAGCCTGCTGCTCTCAATGCTGGTGCAGCGGCTCGACGCTCGTCGGTTGGTGAGCTGACGCCCGGGAACGGGCGCGATGCAGCTGGCGTGCCGAGGTGAACCCTGCCGCCAGCGCCGCCTGTTCCATACCGCGCCCCTGCAACAGCTGCTGTTCAGCGAGCGCCAGCCGGAGCTGCTCCAGATAATCCCGCACGCTGATGCCCAGATGCTGCCTGAACAACCGCGTCAGATGGCGCGGCGTGACGTGCGCCTGCCCGGCAATGTCCACCAGCGGCCAGGCACGTTGTGGAGCTGCGGTTAATGCATCCTGCGCACGGTGAATGGCCGGATGCAGGTGGTTACGGTAGCGCAGCCAGGGCGAAAGCTGCGGGTCATCCCCGGAGCGACGAAACCACACCACCATCTCCCGCGCCACCGCCATTGCTCGTTCCGGGCCGTATAACCGGTTGATAAGATGCAGCGCCAGATCGATACCGGAGGTGATCCCGGCGCTGGTCCAGATGCCTTTATCCTCAATAAAAATGCGGTTCTCTTTAACGATCGCCCCTGGTGCCGCAGCCTTCAGGCGTGAAATCACATCATGATGGGTGGTGCACTGCACGCCGTGCAGCAGTCCGGCTTTCGCCGCCAGCAGCGAGCCGGAACAGACGCACATCAGCGCGATCTCCCGCGCATGCAGCTGCGGCTGCTGGCGCGTCAGCCAACGGCGGGCCAGCTCTGCCTGCGGCGTGGAAAAGAAGTGGTTTGAATCGCAGACGCCGGGCAGCACCAGCAGGCTGCCCGGCGGAAGCCTGTCCGGCAGCGGCTGAATATTGCCCATCGTCATGCCGATGGAGGTGGGTACTTCCACGTCTGGCCCGATGTAGTGCAGGCGAAACGCCTCCCCCGCCAGCACGAACGTTTCTGCCGGGCCGGTCATATCCAGCGACAGCACTCCGGGCAGCATCACGAACCAGACGTCAGTGGTCATAGCGATTCAAGCGTCTCCGCAACGGTTTTGGGGGTGGCAAAGCGCCCGGCCAGCACGGTTTCAGTGCGGTGGCGCAACGTTTCAACATCCAGCGTAACGCCTTTGTGGGTCATCGGGAAGGTCAGCGTCGCTTCGGTAACAAAGGTCACCTCGTAGCCCAGATCGGAAGCCACGCGCGTGGTGGTTTCACAGCACTGTTCGGTGCGCATGCCGCAGATGATCAGATGATTGATGTCGCGGCTGCGTAACCAGAAATCCAGCCCGGTATCGGTAAAAGCATTATGGACGTGTTTGTGGAAAACCACATCAGGCTGATGACGTAAAAAGGACATCGGCTTAACGAAACCACTCTCAAGCGAGAAGACACCCCGATCGTCAACGTGGAAGATATCCACAACGGGCACGTTACGCTGCTGACAGCCTGCAATCAGCGCCAGCATTGACGCCTGGAAGGCAGGAAAATCGGCGGTTTGCCAGAAGGCGCGATGCTCGAAGGACTGCTGGGTATCAATGTTAATTAATGCGGTGCGGGACATAGTCAGACTCCTGTTCGTGTCGGTGTAGAGCCATTGTGGACACGAACAGGCGGCCTGATAAGGTCAAAAAAGGACAGCTAAACGCTGCTTCAGGACATCAGCGGCTTGAGCTGCCGATAAAGCTGGCGGAAGGTTTCGCGACGTGGCGCATAGGCGGCATGCTGCGGCGCATCAGGCTGATGCGTCTGCTCCAGCGTGAGCTGCGGCAGCAGGTCGGTATACGGTTTACCGGAATGCAGGGCAAGCTGAGCAAGGCGCGCGGCACCCAGTGCGGGCCCCACGTCGCCACCGGTACGGTATTCCAGCGCGATACCGCTGATATCCGCCAGCATTTGCCGCCAGTAGGCACTGCGGGCACCGCCGCCAATCAGCGTCACGCTGTCTGGCTTAATGCCGCAGTCGTGAACAACATCCATACCGTCCGCCAGCGCAAAGCCCACACCTTCCAGTACTGCCAGCGCCAGCTCCGCCGGGCCATGTTGATGGGTCAGACCGAAAAAGACGCCCTTCGCATTCGGGTTGTTGTGTGGCGTGCGCTCGCCGGACAGGTACGGTAAAAACCACACCGGATCGGCATTTTTATCTGCCGTTTGTGCGGCAGCCAGCAGTGCAGGAACGTCGCCGATCCCGGTCAGTTTCGCGGCCCAGTCAAGGCATGAGGCTGCACTTAGCATCACCGACATCAGATGCCATCGGCCGGGCAAGGCGTGGCAGAAGCTGTGCACCGCGCTCTCAGGCTTGCTGAGAAAACCGTTGCTGACGGCAAAATAAACCCCCGACGTACCCAGCGATAACATGGCCTGGCCCGCGTCGACCATGCCGACGCCAACTGCACCCGCAGCATTATCGCCACCGCCTGCAACAACGGGCACCGCAGGCATATTCCAGGCCTGGGCTACCGACGGCAAAAGCGCGCCGGTGATGTCGCAGCCCTCAAACAAGGCAGGCATGTTATCGCGCGTTAAGCCGCACGCCTGAAGCATCTCGTCGCTCCAGTCGCGCTTTGCCACGTCCATCCACATCGTGCCCGCCGCGTCCGACATATCGCTGGCGAAATCGCCGGTCATGCGCAGACGAAGATAATCTTTTGGCAACAGCACCTTATCCACTTTGCGGAACACATCTGGTTCATGGCGCTGTACCCACAGCAGCTTCGGTGCCGTAAAGCCAGGCATCATCAGGTTGCCGGTAATTTCCCGCGAGCGAGGGACAGCCTTTTCAAGCATGACGCACTCTTCAGCGCAGCGCCCGTCGTTCCACAAAATGGCCGGACGCAGCACGCGCTGATGCTTATCAAGCAGCGTTGCGCCATGCATTTGCCCGGCAATGCTCAGGGCTTTCACTCCGGCGAGAGAATGCTGAGCGCCTAACGCTTTCATTGCGCTATCCGTAGCCCGCCACCAGCTCTCAGGATCCTGTTCCGACCACAGCGGAAACGGACGCGAGACCGTGAGCTTCTCCGTCTGCGTAGCCAACAAATCACCCTGCTCGCTGAGCAGAATGACTTTTACCCCGGATGTGCCGAGGTCGATCCCGATATACATAGCGGCTTCTCCATAATCAACGTGCCGGGCGGCGCTACGCTTGCACCGGCCTACAGATTTTGTAGGCCCGGTAAGCATCGCGCCACCGGGCGATCGGGTATTACTTATCAAACAGATAATGGTTAACCAGGTTCTCCAGCAGCTCCTGGTGCCCGCTATGGTGCTGCGGAGCAAGACTATGCTGCTCGGCGTATTTTGCAATGTCCGTCAGCGACATCTGCCCTTTCAGGATCTGCTGGCCCAGCTCACCATTCCAGCCCGCATAGCGGCGCGCCACGCGCTTATCCAGCTCACCGTCTTCAATCATGCGGGCCGCCACCTTCAGCGCCAGCGCCATGGTGTCCATAGCACCAATATGACCGTAGAACAGATCATATTTATCTGTGCTCTGGCGACGCACTTTGGCATCAAAGTTCAGGCCGCCGGTGGTAAAACCACCCGCTTTGATAATTTCATACATCACCAGCGCATTTTCTTCCACGCTGTTCGGGAACTGATCGGTATCCCAGCCAAGCTGCGCATCGCCGCGGTTGGCGTCCACTGAGCCGAACAGCCCCAGCGCGATAGCCGTGGCAATTTCATGGTGGAACGAATGGCCCGCGAGCGTCGCGTGGTTGGCCTCGATATTGAGCTTAATCTCTTTTTCCAGACCAAACTGCTTCAGGAAGCCATAAACGGTCGCCGCATCATAGTCGTACTGGTGCTTGGTCGGCTCCTGCGGTTTCGGCTCAATAAGCAACGTGCCGCGGAAGCCAATTTTGTGTTTGTGCTCAACCACCATCTGCATGAAGCGGCCAATCTGTTCGCGCTCCTGGCGCAGGTCGGTATTCAGCAGCGTTTCATACCCTTCACGCCCGCCCCACAGGACGTAGTTTTCGCCACCGAGCTGATGGGTGGCGTTCATTGCCGTCACCACCTGCGTGGCGGCCCAGCTGAACACTTCCGGATCCGGATTGGTGGCCGCGCCTGCGCCGTAGCGCGGATGGGTGAAGCAGTTGGCGGTACCCCACAGCAGCTTCACGCCGCTTTGCTGCTGCTTTTCGGCCAGCACGTCGACCATCTGCGCAAAGTTATTAAGATATTCCTTCAGCGAGGCGCCCTCTGGCGACACGTCTACGTCGTGGAAGCAGTAGTACGGCACGTTCAGCTTGAGGAAGAATTCAAACGCCACGTCAGCCTTACGCTTTGCCAGCGCCAGCGCTTCGCCGGGCTGCTGCCACGGGCGGTCAAACGAGCCCACGCCAAACATATCTGCGCCATTCCAGCAGAAGGTATGCCAGTAGCACGCCGCGAACCGCAGGTGATCTTCCATGCGCTTGCCGAGCACCAGCTCGTCCGGGTTGTAGTGGCGAAAAGCCAGCGGATTTTGCGATGTCGGGCCTTCATAACGAACACGATCGAGTTGGTCGAAATAAGCTTGCATAATTGAACTCCATTAGACGCGGCGAATACCAGGTTGTGCAGTAATACTGTTACCTGATTTGCGGTTGCTCAATTACGTTATTTCACACTGCGATTAAGAGAATCCACAAACGTGCGCTGGCTCGCAAAATATCCGCCACGCTTTTCTTTTACGATCGCGCTTCCATACATCCATGCAACAAAAGGCTGAAACGATTTAAAATTCGATCGCGGTCATAATTCGGAAAATAAACCAAATATCGTAATCAGAAGATAAAAATCTGTAATTGCCATAAATCTCGACCGTGCTAAAAATTTGCAGCGTGTCCATCGTGCTTGTTTCTTTTTTCACCAGTATCACCCCTACGTACCGACAAAAGGCCCTACGATGATGAAAATGAAAAAACTTTGCCTCACGCTTTGCGCCTCGCTGCTGCTGACAAGCTTTGCGGGTATCGCTAAGGAAGTCAAAATCGGCATGGCGATCGACGACCTGCGTCTTGAACGCTGGCAAAAAGATCGTGATATCTTTGTGAATAAAGCCGAATCTTTAGGTGCAAAAGTATTTGTACAATCTGCTAACGGCAATGAAGAAACGCAAATGTCGCAGATTGAAAATATGATTAACCGCGGCGTGGATGTATTAGTCATTATTCCTTACAACGGTCAGGCATTAAGCAACGTTATTAAAGAAGCAAAACAGGAAGGCATTAAAGTGCTGGCCTATGACCGTATGATTAATAATGCTGATATTGATTTCTATATTTCCTTTGATAACGAAAAAGTCGGTGAAATGCAGGCACAAAGCCTCATTAATAAAGTCCCTGAAGGTAACTACTTCCTGATGGGCGGATCACCGGTGGATAACAATGCGAAGCTGTTCCGTGCCGGGCAAATGAAAGTCTTAAAACCGTATATCGACAACGGCAAAATTAAAGTCGTGGGCGATCAGTGGGCCGACGGCTGGCTGCCGGAAAACGCGCTAAAAATCATGGAAAATGCGCTGACCGCCAACAACAACAAAATTGATGCTGTCGTCGCCTCCAACGATGCCACTGCCGGGGGCGCAATCCAGGCGCTGAGCGCGCAGGGCCTGGCAGGGAAAGTCGCCATTTCCGGCCAGGATGCCGACCTGGCTGGCGTAAAACGCATTATTGCGGGCACCCAGACGATGACCGTATATAAACCCATTACTCAGCTTGCCACCACCGCCGCAGAAATTGCGGTTGAGCTTGGCAACGGTCAGCAGCCGAAATCAGACGCCACGCTCAACAATGGCCTGAAAGAAGTGCCCGCGCGCCTGCTCACACCCATTGAGGTCAATAAAACCAATATTGACGCCACCGTGATTAAAGACGGTTTCCACAAAAAGAGTGAACTGTAATTCCGCGGCCCCTCTCAGGAGGGGCATTTGCTTATAACGTGGAACATGACGTGGAGCCGCCATGCCTTATTTACTTGAAATGAAAAGCATCACCAAAACCTTCGGGGTGGTGAAGGCGATAGACAACGTCAGCCTGCGCCTGAACGCCGGGGAAGTGGTTTCCCTGTGCGGCGAGAACGGTTCAGGCAAGTCGACGCTAATGAAAGTGCTGTGCGGTATTTACCCGCACGGCAGCTTCGAAGGTGAGATTATCTTTGCCGGGGAGCCGCTGGAGGCAGGGCACATTCGCGACACTGAACGCCGGGGCATTGCCATCATTCACCAGGAGCTGGCGCTGGTTAAGCATCTGACCGTGCTGGAAAACATCTTTTTAGGCGCAGAGATCACCCGCCACGGGATTCTTGATTACGATCAGATGACCCTGCGCTGCGAAAAGCTGCTCGCCCAGGTCAGTCTTGCCATTTCGCCCGACACACGCGTCGGTGATTTAGGGCTTGGGCAGCAGCAGCTGGTCGAAATCGCCAAGGCGCTGAACAAACAGGTCCGGCTGCTGATTCTGGATGAACCCACGGCCTCGCTCACCGAGCAGGAAACCGCTGTGCTGCTGAATATTATTCGCGACCTGCAAAACCATGGCATCGCCTGCATCTACATCTCCCACAAGCTTAACGAGGTGAAGGCTATTTCCGATACCATCTGCGTGATCCGCGATGGCCAACATATCGGCACCCGGGACGCCACCGGCATGAGCGAAGACGACATCATCACCATGATGGTCGGCCGTGAGCTGACGGCCCTTTACCCGAACGAACCTCACACGCCGGGGGACGAAATCCTCCGTATTGAGCACCTCACCGCCTGGCATCCGGTAAATCGTCATATTAAACGGGTCAATGACATCTCCTTCTCACTACGGCGCGGAGAAATTCTGGGTATCGCGGGTCTTGTCGGTGCGGGGAGAACTGAGGCCGTACAGTGCCTGTTTGGCGTCTGGCGTGGCCGTTGGGAAGGCAAAGTGTTTATCGACGGCAAAGCGGTGAACATCGCTAACTGTCAGCAGGCGATTGCCCACGGCATCGCAATGGTGCCAGAAGATCGTAAAAAAGACGGCATCGTGCCGGTGATGGCGGTGGGGAAAAATATTACCCTCGCCGCGCTCGACCAGTTTTCGGGGCCGCTTAGCGCACTGGACGATGCAGCAGAGCAAAACTGCATCCTGAACTCCCTTTCCCGGCTGAAGGTGAAAACCTCCTCACCGGAGCTGGCGATTGGCCGCCTCAGCGGCGGGAACCAGCAGAAGGCCATTTTAGCCCGCTGCCTGCTGCTTAACCCCCGCATTCTGATCCTCGACGAGCCCACTCGCGGCATCGATATCGGCGCGAAATACGAAATCTACAAACTGATTAATCAACTGGTGCAGCAGGGCATAGCGGTGATCGTCATCTCTTCCGAACTGCCGGAAGTGCTGGGCCTGAGCGACCGCGTGCTGGTGATGCACGAAGGCAAACTGAAAGCGGACCTGGTCAACCATCAGTTGACCCAGGAACAAGTGATGGAAGCGGCCCTGAGGAGTGAACGCCATGTCGAAAAACACGCCGTCTGAACTGAAGCTGGATGCGTCAGCGCCCGCCGCCTTTGCGGGGCTAAAGACGCTTAATTTGCAGGTATTTGTGATGATCGCCGCGATCGTTATCATCATGCTGTTCTTTACCTGGACCACCGACGGCTCGTACCTCAGCGCACGTAACGTCTCGAACCTGCTGCGCCAGACTGCCATCACCGGCATTCTGGCGGTGGGTATGGTGTTTGTGATTATCTCGGCGGAAATCGACCTGTCGGTCGGGTCGATGATGGGCCTGCTCGGCGGCGCGGCGGCAATTTTTGACGTCTGGCTGGGCTGGCCTCTGCCGCTGACGATTATCGTCACTCTGGCGCTGGGCCTGGTGCTCGGTGCATGGAACGGATGGTGGGTCGCCTACCGCAAAGTCCCGTCGTTTATCGTCACGCTTGCCGGGATGCTGGCGTTTCGCGGCATCCTGATTGGTATCACCAACGGCACCACCGTTTCCCCTACCAGCCCGGCGATGTCGCAAATTGGTCAGAGCTACCTGCCGGACGGCGTCGGCTTCATCATCGGCGTTGTCGGGCTGATGGCGTTTGTCGCCTGGCAGTGGCGTGGGCGCATGCGCCGCCAGTCTCTGGGGTTAACGAATTCAGCGTCCACTGGCGTCGTGGGTCGCCAGGCGTTAACTGCGGTGATTGCCCTTGGGGCCATCTGGATGCTGAACGACTATCGCGGCGTGCCCACCCCGGTGCTCATTCTCGCCCTGCTTCTGCTGGCGGGCATGTTTATGGCAACCCGTACGGCGTTTGGCCGCCGCATCTATGCCATTGGCGGCAATCTTGAAGCAGCGCGCCTGTCGGGCATTAACGTGGAGCGCACGAAGCTCGCCGTCTTCGCCATCAACGGCCTGATGGTGGCTATCGCCGGGCTGATCCTGAGCTCACGTCTGGGGGCAGGCTCGCCTTCGGCAGGGAACATTGCCGAGCTGGATGCTATCGCCGCCTGCGTCATTGGCGGCACCAGCCTGGCGGGTGGCGTGGGCAGCGTCGCGGGTGCGGTAATGGGGGCGTTTATTATGTCCGCGCTGGACAACGGAATGAGCATGATGGACGTACCGACTTTCTGGCAATATATCGTTAAGGGCGCCATTTTGCTGCTGGCGGTGTGGATGGACTCGGCCACCAAGCGGCGAGCCTGATCGCAGCCATTTCCGCTACCATGGCGACACCCGCGGGTATCGCCATTCTTGCCTCTTCAGGAAAGCAAAACATGTTTGAAAAGCGCCACCGGGTCACGCTGTTATTCAACGCCAACAAAGCCTACGACCGCCAGGTTGTGGAGGGCGTGGGGGAATATTTACAGGCGTCGCAGTCGGAATGGGACATTTTTATTGAAGAGGATTTTCGCGCCCGTACTGAAAACATCAAAGAGTGGCTCGGCGATGGCGTGATTGCTGATTTTGACGACCCAATCATTGAGGCCATGCTCGCCGATGTGGACGTCCCTATCGTCGGCGTTGGCGGCTCTTATCACCATCCGGACAGCTACCCGGCGGTGCATTATATCGCCACGGACAATCATGCCCTGGTGGAGAGCGCCTTTTTGCACCTGAAAGAAAAAGGCGTGCATCGCTTTGCGTTTTACGGCCTGCCTGCCTCCAGCGGCAAGCGCTGGGCCGTGGAGCGAGAGCACGCGTTCTGCCAGATAGTGGCGAAGGAAAAATACCGCGGCGTGGTGTATCAGGGCCAGGAAACGGCCCCGGAAAACTGGCAGCATGCTCAGAACCGTCTGGCAGACTGGCTGCAAACGCTGCCGCCGCAAACAGGGATAATCGCCGTCACCGACGCCCGTGCGCGCCATATTTTGCAGGCCTGCGAGCATCTGCACATTCCGGTGCCGGAGAAGCTCTGCGTCATTGGTATCGATAACGAAGAGCTGACCCGCTATCTGTCACGCGTGGCGCTCTCCTCCGTGGCGCAGGGCACCCGCCAGATGGGCTATCAGGCGGCAAAACTGCTGCATCGCCTGCTGGATAATGAACGCCTGCCGCTCCAGCGGCTGCTGGTGCCGCCAGTGCGCGTCATCGAACGCCGCTCTACGGACTACCGTTCCCTTGACGACCCGGCGGTGATTCAGGCCATGCACTACATCCGCAACAACGCCTGCAAGGGTATTAAGGTGGAGCAGGTGCTGGATGCGGTCGGGATTTCGCGCTCAAATCTGGAAAAACGATTTAAGGAAGAGGTGGGGGAAACCATTCACGCGGTGATCCACAGTGAGAAACTGGAAAAAGCACGCAGTCTGCTGGTATCCACTTCGTTGTCTATTAACGAAATTTCGCAGATGTGCGGCTATCCGTCGCTACAGTATTTCTATTCGGTATTTAAAAAAGAGTACGACACCACGCCGAAGGAATACCGGGAACGTTTTGGGGAAACCCTTATTTAAAAAACAAAAAGTCAGAAAACAAAAACGCCTTCCGATGGAAGGCGTTTCAGGATACTGAGCGGTGATTGATGCCGGGTGGCGCTTCGCTGACCCGGCCTACAAGACTTCTCACAGGCCCGTGCTAACGGAGTGCTGCCGGGCAATCTTTCCGCCTTACATATGCGCGGCAATCAGACGCTGGTTATCCTGGTACATACTGAACAGGTAGTTGTTGTAGCTTGAACCGCGCGTTGAATAGCCTTTCAGCTTGTGGATCATGGCGCTGGCGGTCACTTCCTGGTCCGTTTTGCGCAGCTGCGCACGGGACTTACGGAAAGAGTTGTAGGCCGGATGGGTGTTGAGATTCACCGCGTAAGCTTCAACCGACTCTTTCACCGATTCAAACTGCGAGTACCCTTTCACTTTCCCGTTACCCGCCTGGCACTTGCCTTTGACACACTTCATGCCGAACAGATTATTGTTGGCACGGGCAAGTTTCGACGTACCCCAGCCGCTTTCGGCTGCGGCCATGGTCGCAACCATGCTGCCAGGGATAATATCCACACGCTCAAGCAGCGAGTTCCACGGCACTTTACGCGTATTCCCGGACCAGCTGATTTTATAGCGCTTAGTAATATCCTTCAGGCGCGCACGCTCAGAAGGCGACCAGCGAGCGTCATACTGCTTGGAAACAAGCCAGTTACGATCGGCGGTGATAGCCGCATTTTGGCTGGTGATATAAGGCATTACGGTCCGGAGAAACGCTTTTTTACGAGGTGTTCCGGAAGGGTATTTTCGCAAATCAGGAAGTGAACTACTCTTTGCACTATTGCGAGAATACTCTTGTTTACTGCTAACCTTACTACTACTGCTTGCCTTTATTACCGGGGCTTTGTGACTCGTTGTTGCTGTGTGCGTCTTTGCCAGCACGCCACCTGAAAATATACAGGTGAGTAACATGAGTATCGTGGCCCCATATCGTCGAATGGGAGTCGATATCATCAGGTCTCCTGGTCGGATTAAATCAGTCCAACGTCTTGAATTATTCACATAACTGCGAAATGAATCGCGAATTGTACCAAAAATACCCTGCGAGCGCACCCCAAGAAATAGTCTAATTCCGAAACAATGTCACGCATAAAAGACTCTCATTCGGCTCACGGCGCTGAAATTGCAGGCTTTATCGCAGAAATTTTTGCGCTGATTAGAGCCCGATCGCTCACCCTGCGTCGTCATCCCCCTAAATGCAGCCAAAGGAGGAGTGATGGCATCGTACCGGCTGGCAAAATGCCCAAAAACTGACACAGGTGAACGGAATGAAACTTGCTGCTCTGACCCTGCTGCTTCTGCCCGGCATAGCCGCTGCCGCCTGGAGCACGCCGGACTTTCCCGCTTTCACGCCTGAAGGCAGCGGAACATTCATCAGTCAAAAATCGCTGGCGAAGGGTACGCGCCCTCTGACATTAAATTTTGACCAACAGTGCTGGCAGCCCGCTTCCGCGATAAAACTCAATGAAATGCTCTCGCTTAAGCCTTGTCAGGGTGGCGCTCCACAGTGGCGACTGTTTCGCGATGGGGTTTACACCCTGACGATCGACACCCGTTCCGGCACGCCTACGCTGATGTTGAGCGTCGAAAGTGAGGCCAGCGACAGTGCAAAAGTAGAGGTTCGCCAGTGCCCACGCAGGAATGGCAAACCGCTAACGCTTGATGTAGCCAAAACCTTTGCAGAAGGCAGCAAAGTCCGCGATTTTTACAGCGGGCAGACGGCCACCGTCAGCGGCGGCAAAATAACGCTCCAGCCTGCGGAGAGCAGCAACGGGCTTCTGCTGCTGGAAAATGCACAAACCAGCCAGCCTGCCCCTTTCAGCTGGCACAACGCCACCGTCTATTTTGTGCTCACCGACCGCTACGTGAACGGCAACCCACAGAACGACAGCAGCTATGGCCGCCACAAGGATGGTTTGCAGGAGATCGGCACCTTCCACGGTGGCGACTTGCCGGGCCTCACCAGCAAGCTTGATTATCTCCAGCGGCTTGGGGTGAACGCGCTGTGGATAAGCTCCCCGCTGGAGCAAATTCACGGCTGGGTGGGCGGCGGTACCAAGGGTGATTTCCCGCATTATGCCTATCACGGCTATTATCCGATGGACTGGACAAAGCTCGACGCCAATATGGGTACGGAGGATGACCTGCATCGCCTTGTCGATGAGGCCCACAAGCGCGGCATCCGCATTCTGTTCGACGTCGTGATGAACCACACCGGCTACGCCACGCTCGCGGATATGCAGCAATACCAGTTTGGCGCGCTCTACCTTAAGGGTGACGAGCTGAATAAGACGCTCGGAAAGCGCTGGACTGACTGGAAGCCCGGACCGGGCCAGAGCTGGCACAGCTTCAACGACTACATCAACTTCAGCGACAAAACCGCGTGGGCCAACTGGTGGGGGAAAAAGTGGATCCGTACCGATATCGGCGATTACGACAATCCCGGCTTTGACGATCTGACCATGTCGCTGGCCTTCCTTCCCGATCTCAAAACCGAATCTACCGTGGCATCCGGCCTGCCCATTTTTTATCAGCACAAACCCGATACCGCCGCCAGAGTCATTGCAGGCTTCACACCCCGGGATTACCTGACCCACTGGCTGAGCCAGTGGGTACGCGATTACGGCATTGATGGCTTCCGGGTGGATACCGCCAAACACGTTGAGCTTCCGGCGTGGGATCAGTTGAAAACCCAGGCCGCGACGGCGCTGACAGAGTGGAAAAAAACCAATCCCGACAAAGTTCTGGACGCAGCCCCGTTCTGGATGACCGGCGAAGCGTGGGGGCACGGCGTGATGCAGAGCGAGTATTACCGCCACGGTTTTGACGCGATGATCAACTTCGATTATCAGGATCAGGCCGCCAAAGCCGTGGACTGCCTGGCGAATATCGACCTGACCTGGCAGCAGATGGCCGACAAGCTGCAACAGTTCAACGTCCTGAGCTATCTTTCCTCGCACGATACGCGCCTGTTCCGCGAAGGTGGCAGCAAAGCCGCCGAACTGCTGTTGCTGGCGCCAGGCGCCGTGCAGATTTTTTACGGTGATGAATCCGCCCGTCCGTTTGGCCCGACCGGTTCCGACCCGCTTCAGGGCACGCGTTCGGATATGAACTGGCAGGACGTCAGCGGAAAAGAAGCCGCCACGGTGACGCACTGGCAGAAACTTGGCCAGTTCCGCGCCCGCCATCCCGCCGTTGGGGCAGGCAGCCAGACCACACTCTCCTTACCGCAAGGTTATGGTTTCGTTCGCCAACACGGCGACGACAAAATAATGGTGGTATGGGCGGGAAAAGCAGACTGAATTTACCCTCTGCGTTAAAACAGAGGGTTATTCCACCCTGACATATGTATGCAGGATAAATAACCGGCACTGAATCCATTCACCCGTTTGCACCTCACAGTCGCAGGGGTTATGGTTAGCCCCTACCCAGAAGATCGACAGAACACCTGCATATGACTTTTTCACTTTTCGGCGACAAATTCACCCGTCATTCCGGTATCACCCGCCTGATGGAAGATCTTAACGATGGTCTGCGCACGCCAGGCGCCATCATGCTCGGCGGCGGTAACCCGGCGCAAATTCCGCAGATGAATGACTACTTCCACAATCTGCTGGCAGAGATGCTGGAAAGCGGCAAAGCCACCGAGGCGCTGTGCAACTACGACGGCCCGCAGGGGAAATCCGAACTGTTGTCCGCGCTGGCACAGATGCTGCGCGAAGAGCTCGGCTGGGATATCGGACCACAGAATATTGCACTGACTAACGGCAGTCAGAGCGCGTTTTTCTACTTGTTTAACCTCTTCGCAGGTCGCCGCGCCGACGGCAGCGTGCGCAAAGTGCTGTTCCCGCTGACGCCGGAGTATATCGGCTATGCCGATTCCGGTCTGGAAGACGATCTGTTTGTCTCAGCGCGTCCGAATATCGAGCTGCTGCCGGAGGGCCAGTTTAAATACCACGTTGATTTTGAGCACCTGCACGTCACCGAAGAAACCGGGATGATCTGCGTTTCCCGTCCAACTAACCCGACGGGCAACGTCATCACCGACGAAGAGTTAATGAAGCTCGACGTGCTGGCCAATCAGCACGGTATTCCGCTGGTCATTGATAATGCCTACGGCGTGCCGTTCCCGGGCATCATCTTCAGCGAAGCACGACCGCTGTGGAACCCGAACATCGTGCTGTGCATGAGCCTTTCCAAGCTTGGCCTGCCGGGCAGCCGCTGCGGCATCATCATTGCTAACGAGAAAATCATCAGCGCCATCAGCAACATGAACGGCATTATCAGCCTTGCGCCAGGCGGCATCGGCCCGGCGATGATGTGCGAGATGATCAAGCGTAAAGACCTGCTGCGCCTGTCCGAGACGGTCATCAAGCCGTTCTATTATCAGCGCGTACAGGAAACCATTGCGATTATTCGTCGCTACCTTCCGGAAGAGCGCTGCCTGATCCACAAACCGGAAGGTGCGATTTTCCTTTGGCTGTGGTTTAAGGACCTGCCGATCACCACCGAAATTCTTTATCAGCGCCTGAAGAAACGCGGCGTGCTGATGGTGCCGGGTGATTTCTTCTTCCCGGGTCTCGACAAACCCTGGCCACATACGCATCAGTGCATGCGTATGAATTACGTTCCGGAAACGGAAAAAATCGAAGCCGGGGTGAAAATTCTCGCCGAAGAAATAGAAAAAGCCTGGGCCGAAAGCGGATGTTAAATAATAGTGGGCTCCGAATTTCAGGAGCCCATTTTTTCCGTGATCGATATCGTTAATTAAGGATATATCCTGATAACAATATTCCCTTCACGCCATTAAGAATTATCTCAAATTATTCGATGAATTAATGAGCGCTTTATTTCCGACACATGAATTTAGCAGCACTTAAATGAACGCAATGATTTAAACAGCTGATTTTCAACCACTATAAAAAGCATTCATTTTATTCTCCCGGTTTATAAAAAAACGTCATTGCTATTATCCGTGTCTTCACCCTCCTCACAGGCACAACCCATTAATTTCCTCTTACACTGATCTATACGCCGCCCGGCGTTTTAATCAATGGAGTATTGTTATGGCCTCGAATAACGTTAGCCACTTAAGCGTTATCGCAGTGGCGGTACTGCTCGCATTTTCTCTTTCTGCCTGCAGCGGCAGCGGCGGAGGTTCACACTCCACCGCGAAAAATAATCCCACCACCGGCAGCAGCGGCTCGGGTTCTGACGACGGCAGCGGTGGTGGCACAACCGCCAACAACGGCGGCGGAGGCTCCGGAGGCGGAGGAACAGGCACTGGTGGTGGTGGCACAGGAACCGGAGGCGGAGGAACCGGCACTGGCGGAGACGGAACAGGCGCAGGAGGTGGTAATGGAACCGGCAACGGCTCCGGCGGCACCTCTACAGCTGCGCTGAATAACGTGCTCAGCGATACCGGCAAAACCGTCACCTCGGTCGGCAACACCGTCGATAGCCTGGGCAGCCAGTTGCCGACGGATAACCCGGTCACCTCAACCGTTTCCACCACGGTTAGCGGCGTAGGCAATGCGGTCTCTACCGTCGGAACGGGCGTCACGACAGGCATTGGCAACCCCGCCAATGCTAACGGCCTGGGCACCACGACCAAAGGCGTCACCACAACCGTGACCTCGCTGGGTAACACCGTCTCGACCGTCGGCACGGATCTGGCAAGCTCAACCTCCGGCACACCGCTTGGCGGCGTAACCGGCGTGGCTGGCAACGTCGTGAACAGCACGGGCAGCTGGTGAGCAACACCGGCACCGGCCTGACCAACGTTGTGGATAGTCAGGGCGTGACCAAAGTGACCACCGATGCAACCAGCGCCGTGAATAAAACACTCGGCGGCGTGCAGGGCGTGACGCAACAGGTCGGCACCACGACCGGACTTGGCGCACCGGTGAACGGTTTGCTGACTCAGGTAGGTACGAGCGTGGGTCAGATCGGCACCAACGTCAGCGCCAGCAATTCCGGGCTGAACGGCGTGGGTCAGGTCGTCACTAACGTCGGTCAGACGGTAACGGATACCGGCGGCCTGGTGAAACCAACCACCCCGGCCGGCAGCGGCAACGTCTCAGCTAACGCCTCGGTTAATACCAATAACAACGGTCTGGTTGCCACCGTCGACACCACGGTTAATAACCTGACCGCAGGCGTGACCGCTAACGCAGGCACAACGACCACAACCAGCCAGAGCAGTACCAACAACAACCCGCTCGGTGGCCTGAACTCGCTTGTCGGCGGGATCCTGAAACCGAAACAAAACTAAGACAGATGTTCTGTGCCCCCGCAAAGGGGGCACATTTCACAGCAGTGACGACCCGCGCAGACGGGGCTCAGAACAGGGATTGCACACATGAAACAGCAACTTTATTACGCGCTGCCCGGGCTGCTTCTGCTAAGCCTTGCCCGCGCCGATACCTTGCCCGCACTGATCGATCCCACTAACCCGGCGAAAGCCTCACGCGACGTTGCGCCCCCCGCAGCACCGCGCCCTGAACCCAAAGTCACGATACAAAAACCAGAATCAAAGCTGACGCCGGATACACCAATTCAGGTCGGGCATATCCAGTTTATCGGCGGTACCGTTTATCCGTTGAAATCACTGCTGGATCCCTTCCGTCCCTACGCGCAAAAAACCGTACCGCTGAAAACCATCATTGGGCTGGTGAATGACATTACCGCTCGCTATAAAGCCGACGGCTACCCGATTTCGTATGCGTTTTTGCCCGATAACAACTTTCAGAACGGCAATATCAAAATTGTGCTGGTCGAAGGTTACGTGGCCCACAGTGATATCAACACCAACAACCCGAATATCGCCGCACGGCTGAAACGGCTGGCGGAGAAGCCGCTGACCCAGGACACCTTCGATCGCTACAGCCAGCTGATGACCCGCACGCCCGGCGTGCCCGTCGATACCAGCGCACAGCTGCCGAAGAATATCTACGGGGCCGCCGCCATGCAGGTCACCGGGCTACAGCCGCATATCTGGGATATCTCCTCGACGCTGGATACGCGCAAAGGGCAGAACCTGGCGCTGGTTAACGGCACGCTGAGTAATTTGACGAGCTACGGCGATCAGCTTGGTGTTGCCACGCTGATCCCGCTCGACAAGGACACCCGCAAAACCTATCTCGGCCTGAACTGGCAGCAGTTTCTCAATGACGAAGGGCTGACCATGCAGCTGAAGGGCAGCTACTACCATGAGAACCCGCGGGATTTCACGCCGCTGCTCTATTTGCCCAACGACATCGCCATTAACGCGCGGCAAAAAACGACGCAGTACAACGGCGGCGTGAGCTTTGGCTACCCGCTGATCCTTACCGGTAAAGAGCAGCTCAACCTGACCGGAGGCATGGATTACACCGACAAACGCAACGATTACGATCTCCAGGCGAATATTGCCGGGCAGAAGTATGGCCTCGACGCGCAGCATCAGCACGTGCGCTACCCGGCGCTGGAGTTTGGCGTCAACGGCGTGAAGGCGTTCGCCACCACCAGCCTCAGCGGCCGCTTTGCGGTACGCCAGGGTATTAACGATCTCGGTGCAGACGCCGCCCCGGCGCAAAATACTGACCTGAACTTCACGCTATGGAAAGGGAACGTGGATACGGCCTGGATGATAAGCGAAAAATGGAAACTCTCCACCTCATGGGAAGGTGACTGGTCGGACAATGACCTGCCGGAACCCGAGCGCGTCAGTTTTGGCGCGCAGCGCTTCGGGCGCGGCTATCAGGACAGCGAAGCCAGCGGCGATTATGGCTACGGCGGGCAGGTGGAGCTGCGCTATCTGCACATGCGTAAAGAGAGCACGTGGCTCGCCACGGTGCAGCCCTATGTGCTGGCGGACACGGCGCAAACCTGGTTTAACCAACCGGGTTTGCCGCACCAGCGCCTCGGCTCAATTGCCACCGGGATCATGGTTGGCGATAACCGACACTACAGCGTGACCGTTGAAGCGGCAAAGCCGGTCGGCGATGTGCCGACCGACAACCACAGCCGCGACTGGCGCTACAGCCTGACGGTCACCTGGAACTTTAACAATCTGCGCTGATTCGCCCGACAGTCAGCAGTACGGGCGCCGTTGAACAGGGGTAAGTTACCCCAGCAACACCCGACGTGCGGCTTCGGCAAGAAACGCGCTTCGGTTGCTGAAATTTGGGTGCTCGCCCACGAAGCTGTCAATTTTCACCAACAGTCGGCGCGGCAGGGTGATATTAATTCGCTCGCTGCGCCCGTCGAACTGGTTCATGTTGATGTCCACCAGCAGCCATTGCCCGCCCTGAAACTCTTCTGGCCGCGTGGTCAGATGTACCTCCATCACGCCGGGTACGGGGATATCTTGCTGCATCTCACACAGCGTTTCGAAATGGGCGGTCAGCGCGCTTCTTGCATCCTGAAAGGCTTCATCGAGCGAATCACCCGCGAAATAGCACCCCGGCACATCGGGAAAGAATCCGCTGGCGCTACCGTCAGCATCAGAATGGATATAAGCCGGATAGAACATGCTTTGCTCCTGAACGTTAGTGTTTAAGCCCGGCCTGACGCCATATTTGCGCCAGCGTACCCGGTTTGATGTCTTTCCTCGGATGTGGAACCGTGACCAGACCCGGCCGTTCAGGATGCTGGAATTGATGATGGCTTCCTTTCGTCCTGCACGCTATCCAGCCGTTCTTTTTCAGGATCCTGATGACTTCTGCACTGGTCACGTTACCTGCCTCAGATGATTATACACACCATACACAACATCAGTTAAGGGCATCACAATAACGCATTTTGGCAGGCACCTTATCCCTTCAAATTTTCATTCCTGAAAGCATCACGCAAACAACCTGTGCAGCAATGCAACCCGCTCGCTATTTTCCGACACTCACCGCAATTCCGCTTCCAGCGGCCGTTTGTCAATCTGTGTGCTTTACGCTGACGCTGTTTGACAATTCATGACCAGGCAGTAATCATTATTTTAATTACTGACCAGGCAGCTATCATGACTTCTTCCACCGCTTCTTCTGACAAAAACCTGCACCTTGGCCTGTTGTTCCATTTGGCAAACCAGTTTAAAGACCAGCTTATCGGCCACTATTTTTCCGGCAGCGGCATTACCGCTCCGCAATTTAAGGTGTTGATTAATATATTTAAAGGTAATACCAGCCCGGCAGAAATCTGCAAAAGCCTGCAAATGGATACCGGTGCCATGAGCCGGATGGTAGAGCGGATGGTGAAGAGCGATCTGATTGAGCGCCACCCCAACCCGCAGGACAAACGTCAGGTGATCCTGGCGCTGACCGCCAAAGGCCAGGCGCTGTGCGAAACCTTTCAAAATGAGGCGTTGAAAACCATTCTGGGCGAGTTAACCGCTCGCCTGACCACGGAAGAATCGCACCAGCTGACTCACCTGCTGATAAAAATGCTGCCGGATGAATTTACGGCCCCCCATCGCTAATAAAGGCCACACGCTATGTCTATGGAAAATACCGCTCCGGCACCTGAAAAACGCCCGAGTAAACGCAAACGCAACTTTGCGATCCTGTTCCTCGTGCTGATGCTGGCGGCGGCAGGTTGCCTCGCCTGGTATCTGCTTTATGCCCGCTATTACGAGTCTACTGACGATGCCTACGTCAACGGCAACCAGGTCACGCTGACGCCGCAGATTGCGGGCACCGTCACCCAGGTCAGCGTCGATGAAGGGGATTTTGTGCAGAAGGGCCAGCCGCTGGTGCTGCTCGATCCGAGCGACACCGAAATTGCGTTGCAGCAGGCCGAAGCCGATCTCGCCAGCACCGTGCGCCAGGTTCGCGGCCTGTACAGCACCGCGGATAACTACCGCGCGCAGGTGGCCGCGAAAAAAGTTGCCCTGCAAACCGCGCAGAGTGACTACGCCCGCCGGTTGAAAATCGCCGCTTCCGGGGCAATTGCCAGGGAAGATCTGGCCCACTACCGCGATGCCGTAACCAGCGCGCAGAGCGATTTACTGGCCACCGAACAGGCACTGAAAACGAACCAGGCGATGATTGATAACACCGTTATCGACCAGCATCCGGAAATCAAAACCGCCGTTGCCACGCTTCGTCAGCGCTATCTCGATAACTCCCGCGCCACCATCGTTGCGCCGGTAAGCGGCTACGTCGCCAAACGCGCGGTACAGCTCGGCATGCGGGTCACTTCAGGCACCACGCTGCTCGCCATCGTGCCGCTGAAGGAAGTGTGGGTGGACGCGAACTTCAAAGAGAGCCAGATGCAGGACATGCGCCTTGGCCAGAAAGTGACGCTGAATGCCGACCTGTACGGCGATGACGTGCAGTACCACGGCGTGATTGAGAGCCTGGGGATCGGCACCGGCAGCGCCTTCTCGCTGCTGCCAGCCCAGAACGCCAGCGGTAACTGGATCAAGATTGTGCAGCGTCTGCCGGTACGTATTGCCCTTGATGAACACGACATGCAGAAGCACCCGCTGCGTATCGGCCTGTCGATGAACGTGAAGGTGGATATCCGCGACGCCGACGGTCATCTGCTGCCGCAGAAAACGGTGGAGAAACCGCGCTTTACCACTGACGTATACGACACGCCGATGACCGCTGCCGACAAGCTGGTCGCCAAAATTTTGCATGACAACAGCAGTGCTGTAGCCCAGCGCTAAGAGAGACGCTATGTCAGAGCCTAAGGCGGCCTTTACGCCGCCCAGCCTGTTTCTGGCGACGCTCGCGCTGTCGCTGGCCACCTTCATGCAGGTGCTGGACTCCACCATCGCCAACGTGGCGCTGCCGACCATTTCCGGCAACCTCGGGGTAAGCGCCGATCAGGGCACGTGGGTTATTACCTCCTTTGCGGTGTGTAACGCTATCGCCCTGCCGCTTACCGGCTGGTTTACCCGTCGCTTCGGCCAGCTGCGGCTGTTTATCGCCTCGGTGATGTTTTTCACGCTGACCTCATTCCTGTGCGGTTTCGCCCACAGTATGACGGAGCTGATTATCTTCCGCGCGCTGCAGGGCTTTTTCGCCGGGCCGATGTTCCCGATGTGTCAGACGCTGCTACTGGTGATTTTCCCGCCGATGAAGCGCAGCATGGCGCTGGCGCTGCTGTCGATGGTGACGGTCGTCGCGCCGATTGTCGGGCCGATTACCGGCGGCTGGATCACCGACAACTACTCCTGGCCGTGGATCTTCTACATCAACGTGCCGATCGGGATTTTCGCCTCCATCGTGGTGTGGACGCAGCTGCGCGGGCGTGAAGAAACCACCCAGTCGTCGCCCATCGACTACATCGGCATTATGCTGCTAGTGCTCGGCATCGGGCTGCTGCAGGTGGTGCTGGATAAGGGCAACGACGAAGACTGGTTCTCTTCAACGCCGATTATCGTGATGTCGATTGTGTCTGCCATCAGCCTGGTCAGCTTCGTGATGTGGGAGCTGGGCGAACGCCATCCAATCGTCAACCTGCGCCTGTTTAAGGACCGCAACTTCGCCATCGGCACGCTGGCGCTGATGCTCGGTTACGCGGCGTTCTTCGCCATCAACATTATTCTGCCGCAGTGGCTGCAAACGCAGATGGGCTATACCGCCATCTGGGCCGGGCTTGCCGCCGCACCGATGGGCTTCTTGCCGCTGCTGCTGACGCCGATTGTGGGCCGCTACGCCACGCGCGTGGACCTGCGCCTGCTCTGTTCAATTTCATTCCTGACGATGGGCGTTTCGTGCCTGATGCGTGCGCAGTTCAACACCGACGTAGACTTCCGCACCATCGCGGGCGTGCAGATGTTCATGGGGATTGGCGTGGCGTTCTTCTTTATGCCGCTGACCACGATCGTATTGTCGAACCTGCACGGTAACGAAGTGGCGGAAGGCTCGGGGCTCGCAACGTTCTTCCGCGTATTGGGCGGTTCGTTCGCTTCATCGCTCACTACGTGGATCTGGCAGCGCCGGGAGATTTTCCACCACGCGAACCTGACGGAGAGCGTATCGCAGTACAACCCGGCAGCGGTGGATTACGTGCAGAAGATGGGTGGCCCCACGCAGCAGCATTTTGCGATTATCGACCAGACCCTCACCCAGCAGGCCTACATGATGTCGACCATCGATTACTTCTGGATCCTTGGCTGGGGCTTTATGGGGCTGATCGTGATTATCTGGTTTACGCGCCCGCCGTTTGTGAGAGCGGGTGCGCCGGGGGCTTCTACGGCTGCGCATTAACTGAGATTGCCCGGCGGCGCTAACGCTTGCACGGGCCTACAAGAGCACGACACCTGTAGGCCGGATAAGCGAAGCGCCATCCGGCATCGTGGTTTTAAGAGCGGTCACCGTCGTCAGGGAACAGCATCGCGTCGCGCAGCAGATGATCGTTGCCGCGACGGCGCGTGAAGCCGATGCGGTCGAAATACTCGAGGATCTGAATGGCCAGCTTGCGCCCGACGTTCAGGCTGTCGCGGAAATCTGCCGCGCAGGTTGAGCCGCGTTCCTGATCCAGTTTGCGGATCAGTGCAGCAAACTGCACAATCCGATCGTTTCGGTAATAACGATCTTTGACGATCGCCGTAATCTTGCCCTGCTGCGCGGCCTGCCGCAGCGTGACGCGCATCTCCTGCTCATCCGCACCCACCTGCTGCGCCAAATCACGCACCCACCACGCTTCGTCACCAAACATCGGCCCGGCTTTGTGCCACAGCGCGGCCTGCTCGTCGGTGAACCCGGCTTTGTGATCCGGAAGATGCAGCCAGCCGTGATGGCTGGCGATAAGACCTGACACGCGCATTTGCTCCAGCAGCGCCAGCACCAGCGCCTCATCCTCCATCGGCAATGCGATGCGGCGCAGGCGTTCGCGGCCCGGGCCTGGCTCATCGCGATGCTGATCGTGATAAATCGTCAGCGCGTTCAGCAGCTTCTCCTGCCAGCGTGCGGCAAGTGTGGCGCTGAGAATACTGTCATCCGCGCGCAGCAATTCCGGCTTCGCGGTCATTTCAGTCAGACCTTCGTTGTTAAGCTGTCGCGCCCAGCCAAACTCACTCAGGCGAACCGCATCGCGCTGTAAATGTATCTCCAGCGCCTGCGCATCGGTTCCGGCATCGGCGAGCGTTGCCAGCCAGTTCAGATATTCCGGCTTGCGCTTGCCGCGACGCGGCGGGTTGAGCGTCACCACCCGTGCGCCCGCAAGCGTCACGCGGGCTGAGATATCGCGCAGCACCAGGCGGTCGTTGTCTGCCAGCCACAGCGGCGTGTCGAACACCAGCTCCGCCAGGTTGTTCTCCAGCAGCGAAACGCGCCCGGTAATGTGGCTCGCCGCGTGGTGGATATGCAGCGGCTGCCACTGGCTCAGAGGTGTGTGGCAGTGCAGCTCGACAATCACGCGTTCCATCGGTTCAGGCGGCTGCTGCGCCAGCAGCCAGTCGCCGCGCGTCAGATCGTCTTTCTGCGCATCGCCCGCAATATTCAGCGCAATACGCTGCCCGGCGCGGGCCTGTTCAACCGGCTGGTTCTGCGCGTGCAGGCCTCGTACGCGCATCGGCTTGTTCACACCCGTCAGCCATAGCGTATCGCCCACATTCACTTCACCCGACAGCGCAGTACCGGTCACCACCAGGCCTGCGCCTTTTACGGTGAAGGCACGGTCAATCGCCAGCCGGAAGCGCTGATGCTCCACGTGCTGGCGTTCGGCCAGCTGTAAAAGATGGGCGCGCAGCTCATCAATGCCCTGCATTTGCGTGGCGGCGGTTTCAAACAGCGAAACGTTCTCAAACCCGTATTCACGCAAAACATCCAGAATTTGCTGGCGAACTTCGGCGACACGGGCCGCATCCACGCGATCGGTTTTGGTCATTGCTACGGTCAGCGTCGGCTTGCCCGTCAGCTGTAAAATGGCCAGATGCTCGCGGGTCTGGGCCATCACGCCGTCGTCGCAGGCCACCACCAGCAGGGCATGATCGATGCCGCCGACGCCTGCCAGCATGTTCGCCAGAAACTTTTCGTGGCCCGGCACGTCGATAAACCCCGGCACGCGCCCGTCAGGCTGCGGCCAGTAGGCGTAGCCCAGATCGATGGTCATGCCGCGGGCTTTCTCTTCGGGCAGGTGCGAGGCGTTCACCCCGGTGATGGCCTCCAGCAGCGTGGTTTTGCCGTGGTCGACGTGCCCGGCGGTGGCGATAATCATTTCAGCAGGTTCTCCAGAAAGCGCGGTTCATCCTCAAGGCAGCGCAGGTCGAGCCACAGGCGCCCGTCATAAATGCGCCCGAGGACGGGAAGCGCCAGGCGACGCCAGCGTTCGGCAAGCGATTCAAGCGACGCGCCGCGCCCGTCATTGGGGGTAAACGTCAGGGCCTGAGAAGGTAAACGATCGACCGGCAGCGAGCCGCTGCCAATCTGCGACAGGCAAGGCTCCAGCCGCACGGTAAAGTCCGGAAGCTGCGCCTGAAGCGAAGGCAGAAGGCGTTCACCCAGGGCATGGATTTCATCTTCAGCGCGGGTTAATAAACGCAGCGTTGGCAGCGCCTGAGCCAGTTTTTCCGGGTGCAGATAGAGGCGCAGCGTGGCCTCCAGCGCCGCCAGGGTCATTTTATCGGCCCGCAGCGCACGCTTGAGCGGGTGGGATTGCAGCTTCGCAATAAGCTCCCGCTTGCCGACGATGATCCCCGCCTGCGGGCCACCGAGCAGCTTGTCGCCGGAGAAGCTCACCAGGCTCACGCCGCTGGCGATAAGCTCCTGCGGCATGGGCTCTTTCGGCAGGCCGTACTGGCTTAAATCTACCAGTGAACCGCTGCCCAAATCGGCCACCACGGGAATGCCGTGCTCCTGCCCGATGGTCGCCAGTTCCGCTTCGTCCACCGCTTTGGTGAAGCCTTCGACGCTGTAGTTGCTGGTGTGGACCTTCATCAGCAGCGCGGTGCTTTCATTAATGGCTGCGCGGTAGTCCCGCGCGTGGGTGCGGTTGGTGGTGCCGACTTCATGCAGCACGCAGCCCGCCTGGCGCATCACATCGGGGATGCGGAACGCGCCGCCGATTTCCACCAGCTCACCGCGCGAAACCACCACTTCTTTGCCGCCCGCCGTCGCCGCCAGCATCAGCAGCACCGCCGCAGCGTTGTTATTGACGATACAGGCGTCTTCCGCGCCCGTCAGGCGGCAGAGCAGCTCCGCCAGCGCGCTGTCGCGATGCCCGCGCCCTGCGCCATCCAGCGAATATTCCAGCGTCACCGGAGAACGCATCACCTGGGCGACGGCCTCGACGGCGGCCTCAGCCTGAAGCGCACGCCCGAGATTGGTGTGCAAAACGGTGCCCGTGAGGTTAAACACCGGACGCAGCGGGGTTTGTGCATCAGCGGCCAGCCGCAAGGCGGCGGCCTGCGGCCAGTTCTGACACCAGTCCGGCAGCGTACCATTCTCGCGAATCGCCGCGCGGGCCTCGTCCTGCATCTGACGCAGCACGGCCACGACCTGGCTGTGCCCGGCCTGTTCGACCAGCACGGTAAAAGCAGGATCGCGCAGCAGGCGATCGGTGGCCGGGATCTGACTGAATAGCGAAGGGTTTTCAGTGTTCATGAGTAAGCCTGTTGTCTGCCGCCTCCCGACGGGAGAGGAGCTTTTGGCTTAATCATATTGATGAATGCTGCGCCTCTCAATGCGCTGGCGCGGGGTTTTGGTGAAAAGGGAAATATCAGGCAGCTTAATGCGGGGGCTGGGTGAAGCCTGGCTGTGCGCCACAGGCTGGCCTTTCAGCCAGCATCTGTGCTTTAGTTCGGTTCATCAGAAGACATGTTGTTCTCGTAGTTCTGCCCTCCGTGCCATATACCTGCCACTGTGACTCTTTCATCATCGATGATGAAAGCTATGACCGTTTTTTTACGGTAGTTCGTGACTCTGAGTCCCTGCAGGATATCATCGCGCCTGTTCCCCCTGTGGGGGAACCGCTCCAGTGATTCACAGTAACTAATAACGTTTTCTGTATATCTCAGCGCAGTATCGGGTGTGGCTTCTTTCGCTATATATCTGTACAACTCAGCAAGTTGTTCTTCAGCCTCTGGTGCGAACACCACCCTGTAATCCATTATTCCTCTCCGGTAGCCCTCTTATGCTCGGCTTTAAGTCTGCTCCTGATGTCGTCACCACTGAGGCCTTTTGTTTCGCCGCTTTGCAGGGCTTCCCATGCGGGAACGACCTGTTCATTCAGCCATTTTTCCACTGCGTTATCTCGTGCCATTAGCGCGCGAAGCCCTTCACGGATGACTTCACTTTCCGAGGCGTATTCACCGCTGGCAACCCGAGCTTTCACCTGCGCCGCCATTTCATTTGGCAGCGTGATGCTCATCTGCTGTGTTGTTCTCATTGGTAATCCATTTCTCCAGTAAGTAGGATTTAATCATACTCACCATTACTACAGCTGTCATGCTCACTTTTCATACGATAAACGGGGCATGTACGTCTGTTCACCGTCTGACGGGTTATGTTCCGTCAGGTCAACGGTTGCCCAATGCTGTCTTTTAACACCTAGGCATTTATTTACAGAAACAACTAAGAATGCAACGTTACATTAATCAGTAATATTTCCTGAAGCCGCCTCGCAGATATTAACTTTGCTCATTAAGCCAGTACTGTATTTTTATTCAGCAAGGTATAATAGGCACAAATAAATCTAATACATGTAATAAAAGAGAAGCATTTAAAGGCTGAATATCAATCATTAATAAGCGCGACATGAAAGTGTTACCAGCACTTTCATGTCGCTGACCACAGACAACTAACGGAGAGTTGAATATGGCTGACACCAATTCTAAACCAGTAATCACTATTGCCAAAACACATTCGAAATTTTTGGCAGGTAATACAGAAAAACACGAACCAGTACGCAAAAATAACAATCGCAGCTTGCCCAGAAAAGCAGAGCCCAAGGTATTAAGGAATATGACGGTCAGCTACGTCAGCGTTCGTCATTACGACCGCAAAACTAACCGAACTAAACGCTACACCCGAAGCGCCAGCCTGCGCCTGAACGGCACCTGGATGGAGGAAGCCGGGTTTACCACAGGCACAAAATTAGATGTTCGGGTAATGCCGGGTTGCCTGGTTATTACTGCTCTCCCAACTGCGACGCCATTAATGAAAGTGCTTAACAGCACCACACATTTACCTGAAAAAGAACAGCAGCAGGTGATGTTGTTTCTGCAAGGTGTGGCGGCTAAGTTAGCTCTTGAAAAGATATAAACCCCATAATATCCCGCCTTAGTGAAAGGCGGGTCTATCTGATAATTACCCTCTATATCGGTCCCCAATAGCCCAGAAATGGAGCTTGAGGTGCGACCAGCCTCCATATATCAGATGAACTCAAGCATTTGAACCACTTTTCTTCAAAAGCCGACCCCGCATAGCTTTCCATAACAGGAATCTGAGCTACCGTCCCATTTTTTACTTGATCATCAATCCATATAACAAATCGATTATATTCGTAAGGTGATGAAAAACCATCAATCACTTCCCAGTTACATTCGTTAATTTTTTTATCCAAGATGTGTCAATTTTAAAATCTTTCGGGAAAAGGTTTCCATTTTCCTAGGTGGTTGGTCCGGATCATTATTATTCTCCAACATTACTCCACGCTAGCAATACTTCATATAATAAATACACCCTTCGAACCATCAAGAAAAGATACTGTAATGTTTTTACCACAAATATCTACATGATCAATATAACTTACAAAGTTAAAAGTTTTAGCTTCGGTAAAATTAGGAGGCTCGATCATGATGATATCAACTTCACAAATTACAAAAAAATAGCCTCCTGACAATTTAAAATAGTAGAAAAAACTTGGCAGATTCATTACTGACAATAAAGAAAAGTCATTGCAATTGATAAAAATAACGAATTGATCACAACCTATTGCGATAGCATCCTCCAAGTACTCTACAATGGGTGAGATTTCGCTTTGAGCAGAGAACCTCCCAACCTCAGCATTGTTAAATAATATATAATAGTATTGCCTTGCATAATCTTTATCATGGAAAAGAACAGGAACATTGCTTTTCATGAAAACATCAAATGGTACTGATTCTACTGTAATCATTTTCCTTTCCCTGAGATCTTAGGAATTAAAGTTGTAATTTTAGGTGTAGCACTTAGATCTCCTCCAGGATAGAAGAAACTAACATTAATAGCACCTTTGTCTGAAACAGTAATACTTTTTGTCACAGTTGTTCCAAAATTATTAGTTTTTTGAGTAACCACAACACCTTCACTCGCAGCTCTATTGAAAACGTTAATCAGTGATTGTTCATTACTTATACCCAGCGTTGTGAGATCTTTCAAGTTCTGAGCAGACCTCTCGATATTATGGGCATTTCCCGAAGTTACTTTACCAAAAAAGTAATCAAACTTATTAGGGTCAACACTATAACCTTTCGGGGATACAGGTTCAGATATCCCTTGGGTATTAGTTGAATCAGTTGGTTTAACTGTTTGATTCGGTTTCGATACACTCCCCGTACCCAAAGCCCCATAAGCTAAATTCCCTAATCCATCTGCTCCAGTTTTTAGCAGAGAAGCTTCAAGCCAACCACATTTCCCGGCACAATTATCAACGATATCAGCATACCACTTCGCCGAATCTTCATAGCTTCGACCAGCCATGACATCCTGTATACGAAGCTGAGTGTAGGTGTCTGGGTCCAGGGAAATTTCACTGCGGATCTGCCCCACACAGGCCAGATCACCGGAATCCCAACAGCCTTTGAGCTCAGCAATATTATCCGCTGATGTTTGCGCCATATCCTTTCTGACACTTTGCTCGCAGTCTGCATCACCTTTACATTCTTCCAGCCGCTTGGTGAACTTCTCTGGCTCTCCATGTTTCAGGAAGTTGTTGCGCACCGAATCCACCGAGACCGCAGCACCCGACTGTGCCCCGTTCGTTCCGGCAATAACTCCACCGACGGCGGCACCACTTACCACTGCGGCCCACTGAACAATTGCGCCCTTCTCACTTTCGCCGAGTGAGGTGTGGCTGCCCAGGTAATCCATGACCATTTTGCCGAAGGCTTCGCTGCTGAGGCCTGCCATGCCGCCTGCCAGGGCATTACCGCCGCCAAGGCTTGCCTGAAGCGCGCCAATAACGCCGTGAATCGCAGCTTTCTCTGCGCTGTACTCACCCCAGCCCATTGCAGCGCCGAGATCGCCCGCAGCCTGGTTCGCCATTTGCCCGAACAGGCCAGCCAGCTCCTGCTGCTCCTGAACTTTTTCTTTGTCGAAGATCTTATCGATATGGCCGTTGGCGTTATCCGTGTCGCGACTCAGATCAGCCACATCCTGCTGCTGATTTTCCTTATCACGAACAGTGATCGTGCCATCTGCAATCGCCGAACGGGTCGTACCCGACGCATCATCATGCGCCCCGATGCCGATAATCGGGATCGCGCCACCGCCGCTTCCGTTCTTGTCGCCAGCGTACCCGCCGATGATGGCTTTTGTGTCTGAGCTGTATTCGGCACTGTTATTGATATCACGCCAGCCGAGCGTGCCCGTATCCAGCGAGTTTTTATCTGCCGTCGCCGTGCTGGCGATAACAGCACCATCAAGCTGCGTGTGCTTGCCGACGGTGATATCAAAACCTTTATCCCCTGCAAACAGACCGCTTTGCTCGCCGACGCTCGCATACTCACTTTTGGTTTTACTGTTGCTGATACTGAGTGAAGCGGAACCCGACATGCTGCCGAATGTGAAGCTGGCTCCGCCACTGACGTCCTTCTGCCAACTGGTGTAGTCATCGGTATCCTGAAGGCTGCTCACCAGCAGGTCGCGGCCTACATCGGCCGTAATTTTGTCGCCCAGCGCCTGCGCACCGGCAATGACCGTGTCGCGTCCGCTGCTCATGCTCAGTTCATCACGGGCGTTAACACGGGTATTTACGTACTCAGTCGTTTTCCCGTCATCGCCGCCTTTAGACTGATAGCCGCTAGCCTGAACGCCAATCCCGGTTTCCTTGCCAACCGAGACATGCACTCCCGCAGCCCATCCGCTGCTGTTGTTTGAGCTTTTTTGCTCACGATTGTCAGAGGCTGCATCAAGCAACAGGTCATTCTGTGCCACCAGCGTCACGTTATTCCCCGTGACGCCGCTGCCCGTAATATGCAAATCGCCGCTGGTCCCATTTTGCCCGGTAGCGACCATATTCACGTCGCCTCCTGCCGTCAGGGTACTGCCACGACTTTCATTCTGCTTCAGTTCAGAGGTGTACGTGCTTTTGCTGGAGCCGACATTCAGTTCCACGCGGACGGCATTCATGTCTCCTCCGGCAGCACCACCCGCCACAGAAGCCGCACCCGAGCCAGCAACCCACATATCCTGCGCGGCTTTTACGCCATAAAGTGCCTTGAGACGATCGTCGCTCACTTCGCTGCCACGCCTGATGGCGTTATTCGCCGCCATTGCCGCATCAGTGATAGCGGAAGAAACGGACAGCGTCAGGCCACTTTGCTTTTGCTCATACGTTTCTTTACGGCGAAGCAGGTCATTGCCTGGGTCAACGGCAATTTCCCCGGCAACAACGTTCAGGTTTTTGGCCGCGATAACATCTGCACCACTGATATGCGCTTTACTGTCTGCAATAATACTGACATTGCCACCCGTGGAGCCGACGGTACTGACGCTCTGGCTTTGCGTCGTGCCATCTTCGTTGACCTGGTGGCGGGTGGAGTTAGTTCCGATGGTAAATCCAATACCGCCGCTCCCCATCAGGCCACTCTTTTTCTTCTCCTTCAGATGATACGAAGACTGCTCGTCTGTCGCTGCCACAACATTGACATCATGGCCCGCTTTCAGGGCAACATCGCCGTCACCAATGATCGAGGATCCCTTCACCGTCACATCATTTCCGGCAGTGACAGAGACGTTATTTCCGCTGAGTGATGATCCTTTCTCATACGTCGCACTCTCTTCGTCGATAGTGTGCGTAGTGGTTTTTTTGAGGAATCCTTTTTTGGTCTTCGTCTCTTCCTTGTAGTGATAGTCGCTTTCCGTCGCCGTGGTCAGGTTCACGTCGCGGCCTGCCGCCACGCCGATATCACCGCTGGCGGTCACCTGTGCGGCTTCGCTGTTTACGTCGCGTCCGGCGATAATCGTGGTGTTGCCGGAGCTTGCGATTTCGGTGCCCTGCTGGCGCACGGATTCGTCGATAACGGTTTTCTTGCTGCTGTGGCTGCTGCTGCCCGTGGTGGTGGCTTCCGCCAGCAGGTTCACATCACGTCCGGCCTGGATGCCAACGTTCCCCTCCGCTGCGATGCCTGCCGCCTGGCTGGTAACGTCCCGCCCGGCTACCAGCGTCACGTTGTCGCCCGCTGAAACGGTGGTTCTGTCGGCGCTGCTCTGATGGCTTTCGCTGCCGCCCGTGCGGCTGGTCTGTCCGTTGCCCGCCGCGTTCAGGTTCAGGTCATTACCCGCCACCAGCTGCGCGGTTTTACCTGCGTCGATGGCGCTCGCCGTGACGTTCAGGTCGTTGCCCGCCTGCATCACTGCGTTACCGCCCGCCGTAATGCTGCTGCCCTGGTTTGAGGTGGATGACGAAGCCGTGTCTTTTTGACTCCGGAAGCCCGACCGGCTGCTGTTATCGGTTATCTGGTTGGCGGCAATGTTGATGTTATTGCCTGCGCCCATGGCGAGGTCACCACCCGCGCTCACCTTCGCCCCGGTAATGTTGATGTCGTTTGCCGCCGCCATGTACAGGCCATCGCTGGCGCTGATGGAGGCGGTTTGTCCGACGTCGGTACCGCTGATATGCACGCTGCCGCGACGGCTGTCATCGCCCACGCTCCACTGCTGCGTTTGGGTGATGTTGTTGATGCTGCCGCCCACGCTTTCCAGCTGGACGGTTTTGCCGCTGATGGACGAGCCGATGTTGTTGATATCGCCCAGCGCGCTCAGGTCCAGCCCGCCGCCCGCTTTGATAAGCCCTGCGTTAAGGTTATTCAGGCTGTTGCTGCTGTCGATGGTAAGACCGTTCTGCGCCAGCAGCGAGCTGCCGCTGTTGGTGACGTTGCCGCCCGCCAGCTGCACGTTGTTGCCGCCGATCACGCTGCCGCTCTGCACCGTCACATCTTTTGGCGACAGATACACTTTTGGCACCATCACGGTCTGGCCGTTAATGGTCGCGGTTTCATACCACAGGATACTGTGGTCGAGCGCTGCCACCTGGTCGGCGGTGAGCGCGACGCCAAACTTCAGGCCAAGCGAACTCTGTGCATCGGCGGCGTTATCCATCAGGTAGCGCATCTGGTCGAGGTCGGAGCCAAGGCCGTTGATGTAGCGCGTCCCGGTCTGATTCAGCACATAGTTGGACACATAGCGCGTATCAAACGCCGCATCGCCGAGGAAGCGATAGTCTTTGTCCGGGTTCAGGCTGAGGCGGCCCAGCATGTACGACGAACCGAGGAACTGACTGACGTTGGTGTACTGGCTGCCCGTCTCACGTGGGGCCGCGCCCGGGCTCATGCCCAGCAGCTTATACAGATCGCCAAACAGCGACGGATCGAGCTGACCCAGACCATCAAGTTTTGGGTTAACGGTGATCAGATACGGGCTGTCCGGATCGGTGGACGGCACAAAGTAGCCGTTGTTGCCGGAAGGCAGAGGATAGTTGCCATCCATACCGCCTGAAGCCAGCCCCGTGCCGCCGCCGATAGCCTGGCTGGCGGTGGTGTCTTTCCAGTCAGGGCCGGTAATGGCCTGGGTTCCGGCATCCGCCAGCGCCTGCTGGCTCGCGCCGCCGCCGATGTTTTGCGCTGAAGGCGTGTTGAGGTTCGGAGCAACGATGGTGTTGCTGACCGGCCCGGCGTTAGCGGTTGTATTGGTGTTACTGATATCGCTGGTGAAAGTGGCTTTAACAGTGCCGCCAGCCTGGATAACGGACCGGTAGATATCTCCTAAGGCCGTTTCAGTTTCCCTGCCCTGAAAAATGAATTTTATGCTGGAGGATGTTGGAGCCTCTGCTGAGCTGTATCCATCCGTCCAGGGCATGGGACCCGCCAAATCCAGCAACGGATCCGCGTAGTCGGGTCTTTTTTCTGTCCAGGTTGTGTACGGAACATATTTATACTGCCAGTACACTGTTTCAGTTCCCGCTTGCCAGGATTGATTGTTCAACAAATCACCAGAAAGCGCTACATTTCGTCCCGCCATAAGCAAGCTGGCAAGGTTATCCAGGCGCCCTGCATTTACTACCAGATCATGTCCAGCTGAGATCCGTGAAACACCTCCTCGGCTGGTAACATCAATACGATGCTGATCCTGAATAAATCGCTGATTAGCCGACGTTTCGGTCATAGCGTAGTAGTACTGATCCCACTCACGAGTATCACAGTGGTCGTTACCGTTGGCTCCACCAGTACACCTTTCATAGTAATCACGATATTTATTCAGCCCATAGCTGCCTTCCTCAAGCTCGCTAATATCGACATAGATGACTTCATCACCTATTCCCTCAATAGCTGTTGAGCCATCTGTATGGGTTTCTGTCACCTCCAGTCCGTCACGTTCATTTAGCAGATGTGAGGTATTTATCGTTATATCACCCTGAATTGTTTCAATCGTGCCGGAACGGTTGATGATCTCCGAGTTTGTCGCTCCCTGCGCATCTTTCTGCATCACCAGGTTATTGCCCGCCAGCATATCGCCACGCAGGTTCTGGATACTGTTGGCAAACAGCGAAAGGTTGTTGCCCGCATACAGCAGCGCGGTGTTAACGATCGACCCGGCCGCCGTTAACGCCAGGCTGCCCGCCGTGCCGGTAAAACCGCCGAGAGTGATATTGCCCCGGCTGGTCAGGCTGACGTCTCCGCCTGCCTGCAGGCTGCCGCTGGCGTTCATCGCAATCTGGCTGCCGCTCAACGCCGTGGTGCCGCTGCCTGCGGTCAGCTGCCCGTTGTTGGTCAGCTTGCCCGCCGCGTTCAGCGTGATGCCGTTGCCCTGCAATGTGGCTCCGTTGGTGATATCGCCCTGGCTGCTGATGGAGAGCTGCTTGTTCGCGGCGATAACGCCCTGGGTGGTAAAGCCGTTAGTAAGCTTCAGCGTCAGGTTGCCGAGCGCCACCAGCTGGCCCGCGCCGCTGAGAGAGACCATTTCGGCAAGCATATCCCCGCCGCTGAACACCTTCCCGCCCGCGTTGTTGAGGCTGTTCCCCTTGAGCGTCAGGCCCTGATTGCCCAGCAGCGTGCCGGTGTTGGTGATGGTCTGCGCGTTGACGTTCAGCTGTGCGGCCTGGAAGGTGCCGCCGTTGGTCAAACTGTTACCGGTGAGCATCGCCTGGTTCGCTGCTATTACGGTGCCGTTACCGGCAAGTTTCGCCATGTTCAGCACCAGGTTCGTGGCCTGTAGCCAGCCGCTGCCGCTGTAGTCTGGCGTGGTGAAGGTCAGATCGCCGCCGGAGAGAATTTTGCCGCCGTTGCGGGCCTGCGTTGCCGCGCTGAGGGTGGTTTTACCGTTGCCCTGAATGGTGCCGTCGTTGGTCAGCACGGGCGCGGTGAGGCTTAATGCGTTCTGGCTGAGCAGCACGCCGCTGGCCTGGTTGGTCAGGGCATTCAGCAGGGTGAGCCTCAGGCCGCTGTCGCCCTGCACGCGTCCGCTGTTGGTAAGCGAGCTGGCGCTGATTTGGGTATCAGCCCCCTGAAGCTGCCCGCTGTTGCTGATGTCTTTCGCGTTAACGTTAAGCAGCCCGCCGGTCAGCATTTTGCCCTGCTGTTGCAGGTTACCGCTGAGCGTCACGCTCAGGCCGTTAACGCCGCTGATTTCGCCGCCGTTGCTGAGCGAATCGCCTTTCACCTCCAGCGTTTTCGCACTGATTAATCCCTGGTTGCTCAGCGCTTTGCCGGTCAGTCGGGCGTCGCCCAGGGCGGTGATTTTGCTGCCGGTGGCGGCGATAACGTCGCCGCTCAGGGTCAGGGCCAGATCGAGTGCGCTCTGAATCGCACCGCTGTTCTTGAGGCTGCTGCCGTCTAAGATGATGTTCTGCCCCTGAAGCCGACCGCTGTTGGTCACGTCTCCTGCGTTCAGCGTCAGTGATTTCTGGCTCAGCAGGTCTCCGCTGTTGTTCAACGCGCCAGTGCTGTTTAACGCCAGGCCGTTCAGGCCAATAACCGATCCTTTGTTGTCGATGCTGCTCTGCCGCAGTGAAAGCGTATTACCCTGAAGCGCGCCGTCGCTGGTGAAGGTTGTTCCGGCGAGCGACATTTCGCCTAACGAGAGGATGCTGCCGTGGTTGGTCAGCAGGGGCGCGTTCAGCCCGAAATCGCCCTGGCTCATCAGATCGCCATTGTTGAGCAGAGAGGCACCCAGCGTAGCGTTGAGATTGCTGGTTGCCAGCACGGAGCCGTTGTTAGTCCAGCTATCCGCCTGAGCGGTGAGGTTCTGCCCCTGCGTGGTCCCTGCAGTATTCAGCGTTTTGCCGTTAAGGGAGAGATCGCCCGCCGTCAGCCAGCGCCCGTTGCTCCCCTGCGAGAGCGTATCACCGGCAAGCATCAGCGCCCCGGTTCCCTGCAACAGGCCGTCGCCGTTCAGCATGGTCGCTTTGACGTTCAGCGTGTCAGCAATGATTTTGCCCGGGTTGCTGAGAGAGCCTGTGCTTAGCGTTAAACCCTTGTCGCTGGTGATAAGCCCGCTATTGCGGATGTCCGGAATCTCCAGCGTCAGATTTGCGGCGCTGTAGAGGGTGCCGTTCTGCTGGTTATCCAGCTTTTGTGTGCCAATCAGCAAGGCGCTGTCGCCCTGCATCAGGCCGCTGTTGGTGAGAGTTTGCGACTGAGTATTCAGGGTGGATGCCACGAGCACGCCGCTGTTGGTCAGCTCTGGCGCATTAAGGCTGAGCGATGCCGCGCTGCTTTTGCCGCTGTGGGTGAGCTTTTCGCGGGCGTTAACCGTCATGGCTTTTTGTGCCGCATGCGTTCCCGACAGAGTGGCTTCCCGCGCGCTGAGGCTAAGATTGTTGCCACTCTGAAGCTGTGCGCTCGCCGCTGTGGTGAGCCTGTCGCCCTGAAGCTGAAGATCGCCACCCGCGCTGGTTTCGCCGTCCAGCGTCGCCGTGGCGGTATTCAGCGTCATGGCGGCGTCGCTGTGCGTCACCGAATTTTTGCCGGAGGCCAGGGTCTGCGCATTGACCGTCAGCCCTTTACCACCGGACAGCACGCCGTTCTGCGCGACATCCTGCGCCTTCAGCACCAGAGCATCGTCGCTCACCAGCGAGCCGGTATTGGTCAGCTTCCCGCTGGCGGTGATGTCCGCTTTGCCCTTCGCGCCGGTGCTGCCGCTTTGGGTAAAATCTTTCGTACTGACGGTCAGATTGCCGCCGCTCAGCAGGGAACCCGAATTGCTGAGCATGGAGCTGCCCACGCTCAGGGAAGCCCCCTGAACGGAGCCGCTGTTATTCAGCGTGCCGACATTCAGCTGAGCGCTGTTATGCGCCAGCAGCTTGCCGTCCTGGGTCAGGGTGTTACCGCTTATCGTCAGGTTTTGCCCGGCGGTCATCTGCCCTTGCGTTTGCAGCGTATCGCTGGCTTTAGCCGCGATATCGCGGGCAGCGTTAATCTGGCTGGCGGCATCCTGGCTGATGTTTTTCGCGGTAAGCGTTGCATCGCGTCCGGCGGTCAGCTTTTCATTGGCGTGCGAAATCGTGCCGTTAGCGTTCAGTACGAGGTCGCCGTCGCTGTTCAGCGAGCCGTTGCTCAGGGCAATGTCACCCTGGCTGCTCAGCGACATAGTGCCACCGGCTTTATGATCCCCCGTCAGCGCGAGGCTTTCACCTTTGGCGGACAGCGCCCCGCTGACGAGGCTGTTGTGCACGGTGATTTTGCCATTGGCATCGAGGGTAATGTCGCCCTGGCGGGCATTCAGGTCGCCGAGGTTAACCCCGACGCCTTTCTCGCTGGACACCAGATGAATGCGGTTGGCATACATCCCGCCCAGCGCGCCGGTATCCACCGCCACCGTGGGAGCGTTGCCTTCGCCCTGCTGCGCCTGCACGCTGCCGTCTGTGCCAACACGGTTGGCCCCGGCAACCACTTTTAAATCCTTAGCATGAATGGCGGCGTTCACTTCCGTTGCGCGGGAAATGATCGACAGCGCATCGCTGCTGCTGGCATCCAGCCCTTGCCCCTCAATGGTGATGCTGCCTTTTTTCACGTCCAGCGCCTGTAAATTGCCGCTGGCGTCAAAGACAGGTTTCCCCGTGGTCAGGGTGGCCTGAGGAGTGTTGATAAACCCGCAGCCGTTACAGGTGATGCCGTACGGGTTGGCGACCATCACGTTCGCCGCTTTACCCGCCACTTCCGTATAGCCCTGAAGCTGTGAACGGTTGCCGCCGGTCACTTCGTTGATGATGCCCTTCGCTTCCTTGCCCGTCTTCAGGTTAGCGTTGCCGCTAATCAGTCCGCCAAGCTGCGTCTGGTTGAGCTTGCCCGTGGCGTTATTGAGGATCAGCCCCTCTTTGCCGACGTTGTAGTCCTTAAACTGGTTGTGCGAAATCCCGGCTCCGTTCGGCGTGGCAATGTTCACGACCGGCACGCCGTTCGCCGCTTTATCCGTGGAGGTATTGCCCGTTGGCGTCAGCGTGGCGGCAACGGCGGGCAGCAAAGGCTGCGTCGCGAGCAGGCCGCTCACCAGGTAGCTGAGCAGACGGTAAGTTAAGCGAACGGGAGGCTGATTCATGACGATAATCCCTTAAAACGCGACGGCAACGCGGTAGTAAACAGTGACGTGATCCGGGCCGAGCCAGTCCGGGTAAACGAGAGGCAGCCCAACGGTGAACGAGCTGGAAACGTGGCCGTTGGCGGTACTGAGCCCGGCGGCCGAGCCCCAGAGGGTGCCCGCGGAATAGCGATCCAGCCTGTCAGAGTGCAGCCAGCCGCCGTCGAGGGCCGCCAGCGCGCTGACCTGACCGATGACCGGCAGCGTGAACAGGGTGTAGTTGAGCTCGTTTCGCCAGTAGGCACCGTTATCGCCGGAAATGGTTTGCTCTTTAAACCCGCGCACCGAGCTTTCGCCGCCGATAGTCATACGTTCACTGCCGTAGAGGCGGTCCGGCGACCACTGCCCGTAGGCGCTCGCCAGCCACCACAGATTGTCAGCCACCGGGCGCTGGAAGCTGGCGTTCAGGCTCCATTTGCGGAACTGTGCTTTCGGTAAATCACCGTTTTTGCTGCCGTCGCTTTCAGCGCCCAACCATGGCATACCGCGGCTGAAGGTCGGGTTAAAGGTTGCCACGCCGCCGAACATCTTCTGGGTGTGGTTCATGCCAAACAGCAGGCTGGTGAGCTTGCGGCTGCTGCTTTCCAGCAGAACATCGTCGAGATAGTTGCGGTTGATGCGGTGGCTTAAGCCCAGGGAGACGCCCGTTTTGATATCACCGTTACGGAACAGCACGTGCGACAGATTCACGCGGTGCGTTTCGGTATCGCCGCTCGAGCGCCAGAGGTAGCCGTTGTTATCGATAGTGCTGAGGTAGTTATTCCAGCTGTAGCTGTAATCCAGCAGGCTGTAGCCGTAGGGTACGCTGACGCCCGCCGCAAAATTTTGTGCATCTTTTGAATGCGAAAACGCGCTGCTGCGCCCGCCGCTGACGAACCAGCTGTCGGCCAGACCCAGCAAATTGTTACCGGTTAGCCCGCCGTTAATCTGCCCGACGCCCGTGCTTTTTTGTCCACTGTTATCGAAGCTCACGGAGGCCGAAAGGGGAAATTCCGGCGTGGCGGTCAGATGCACCACAGACCAGCCCTGCTTATCAGCCGGCAATATTTCAATCTGAACAGGCGTGGTGCGCGTGCGGTTAATTTGCTCCATGCCTTGTTCAATATCACGCAGGTTAAGAATTTTGCCCTGGAGACCCGGGAAGGCCATTTTCAGCTCGCGCTCTGGCGCGCCGTCCATGCGGATCTTCTCAAGCTTTCCTTCCAGAATGGCTAAGCGTAATTCCCCTGAGCGTAAATCCTGTTCGGTCAGAAAAGCGCGGCTGGTGATATATCCTCTGCTGATATACCAGTCGGAAACGTTATTAGTGAGTTCATTAATTCGTGCCATATCCAGGCACTGGCCTTGCCAGGGCTGCACTAATTTTTGCTGCTGGCGTTCGTCTATCAGCGTAGAGCCATCCAGCACTATGCGCTGGATGGTAAAACAGGGCCCCGATGGCGTGGCAGGCAGTACCGGCGCTGCCGGGCGGACAATGGGCGTGGCGCGCTCCAGCGACTCTCGCTGTTGCTGGTTCTGCCGCAATAATTGCTGCTGCTGTTGATCGATAGTGTCTCTGTCAGCGGGTGACAAAGGGGCTGCAAACACGGGCTGGCTGACGACCAATAAAGCCCCCAGCAGGCGAAACGCTTTCATCCTGAAATCCTGATAGGTATTTTGTTATGCTGTTTTTATTTTGTACGCTCACGGCACATTTCAACACACTCAGACATTATTTGGAATATCTTTATCGGCTTTAAAACAGGCCCAAAAGCCAAACTCATTTAGCCTTAAGATTATTCGCAATGTGATATTTAACCATTGAGCATGAAAATTCTTATATAAGCAAAATCACCCACAATATAACGAAGGGAAATCACCTTAAAAGACAATCAGCCGGGAAAATATATTCTTGCGTGGTGCGTTTTCATTAAGAAAGATCATACATAAACAATAATGTTTATATTCATTTTATGAATATAAAAGAGGGCTGGCTCCCTCTCCGGAAAGAGAGGGAAACCTTCACTTCAGGCTTTAGGCGGCTCGGTGCGGGCAAAGCTGTCGCGCTGGAAGAGGGCTTCCACCAGCCTGACCAGATGCGGTCGAGTGGCGCACCAGCCCGGCGAGATATGACGAAAATTGAGATATCCCACGGCACAGGCGACGGCAATGGTTGCCAGATTCAGCTCATCGGCCTTCAGCGTACCGTCGGCGGCAAATCCTTCCAGCGCGTCCAGACCACGGCTGATTTTCTCGCGCTGGCGAAGAAGCTCGTCGGGGGATTGCTGTGCCGCCGGGCGCGCCTGTTCGCGCACTGAAACCAGCCCGGCGTCCATAATGCCATCGGCAAGGGACTCCAGCTGACGCACGTGCAGCGCAGCTTTGGCATCGCGCGGCACCAGCGCAGGCGCAATATCCAGTAGCTCAATGTATTGCGCAATGATCGGTGAGTCGTACCAGCATTCGCCGTCGTCGGTGACCAGCGCAGGGACTTTCCCCAGCGGGTTATACTTCGCCACGCCGTTTACCGCGTTATACGGCATCTCATTGATAAACTCGAACGCGATGCCCTTCTCCAGCAGGAGAACGGAAATCTTGCGCACAAACGGGCTGGTATAGCTGCCAATCAGTTTCATCACTCTGTCCTTTTCGCCAACAAAAAGAGAATCCTTCAGTATGACCTGGCAGGTTCGGGTTGGCAGTGAAATTGTCATCTTTATGCCAACAATCGGGTGAAGAATAAAAAACGAGGCACTGTAAGGGAGTTACAAGGCGTTGCCCGGTGCGGAGAAGAGTTTGCGCCGGGTCACAATCGGCGTTCTCCGGATGAAAATATATTGTGATGCCAGTCACACATTAACAACAAAGCATCGCTGCATAAATGTGATTAACATCACATTAACAGCCTTGTCGGGGCGATTTTTTGCGCTTAGTACTTTTTTTACACCCCCATTTTGTGACGATGATCACTTCAATTACGACATGACACCCTATATTAACGTGACTTAGATCACACCAAGGGGCGCGCGCTGGACAGTTTATCGATTCAGTGCCAGATTTCGCATCATCTACAGGGTCCGGCTATTTCCGCCGCCAATTAACAAGAAACCTCGGGCTTCATTCCCGCGCGTCAGCAAACACATAAGAAGGGGTGTTGTTATGTCATCCGATTTCAAGATCAAGGTGCAAAGCTTTGGTCGCTTCCTCAGCAACATGGTAATGCCAAATATCGGCGCGTTTATCGCGTGGGGTATCATTACCGCGTTATTCATTCCAACAGGGTGGCTGCCAAACGAAACGCTGGCGAAGCTTGTCGGCCCAATGATTACCTATCTGCTGCCACTGCTCATCGGTTATACCGGTGGTCGTCTGGTTGGCGGTGACCGCGGTGGCGTGGTTGGTGCGATTACTACCATGGGCGTTATCGTCGGCGCCGATATGCCGATGTTCCTCGGCGCGATGATCGCCGGTCCTCTGGGCGGCTGGGCGATTAAACGCTTCGACGTCTGGGTAGACGGCAAGATCAAGTCCGGTTTCGAAATGCTGGTGAACAACTTCTCCGCCGGTATCATCGGGATGATCCTCGCCATTCTGGCGTTCCTCGGCATTGGTCCTGCGGTTGAAGTACTGTCCAAAATTCTGGCGGCGGGCGTTAACTTTATGGTTGCCCACGACATGCTGCCGCTGGCATCCATCTTTGTTGAACCGGCGAAAATCCTGTTCCTCAACAACGCCATCAACCACGGTATCTTCTCGCCGCTGGGCATTCAGCAGTCTCATGACCTCGGCAAGTCCATCTTCTTCCTGATTGAAGCGAACCCGGGTCCGGGTATGGGCGTCCTGCTGGCGTACATGTTCTTCGGTCGCGGTAGCGCGAAACAGTCCGCAGGCGGCGCGGCTATCATCCACTTCCTGGGCGGTATCCACGAAATTTACTTCCCTTATGTGCTGATGAACCCACGTCTGATCCTGGCCGTTATCCTCGGCGGTATGACCGGCGTGTTCACCCTGAGCGTGCTGAACGGTGGCCTGGTGTCTCCGGCTTCCCCAGGTTCTATCCTGGCAGTACTGGCAATGACCCCGAAAGGCGCATACTTCGCCAACATCGCGGCTATCTTTGCAGCCATGGCGGTCTCCTTCGTGGTCTCTTCCATCCTGCTGAAAACCAGCAAGGTAAAAGAAGAAGACGATATCGAAGCGGCAACCCGTCGTATGCAGGACATGAAAGCCGAGTCTAAAGGTGCAGCATCGCCGCTGACGGCGGGCGATGTGACCAACGATCTGAGCCACGTGCGCAAAATCATCGTTGCCTGCGATGCCGGTATGGGCTCCAGCGCAATGGGTGCAGGCGTGCTGCGTAAGAAAGTCGCGGATGCGGGTCTCACCAACATCTCCGTTACCAACAGCGCGATCAACAACCTGCCGCCGGACGTCGACCTGGTGATCACTCACCGCGACCTGACCGAGCGTGCAATGCGCCAGGTGCCGCAGGCTCAGCACATCTCGCTGACCAACTTCCTCGACAGCGGCCTCTACACCAGCCTGACCGAGCGTCTGGTGGCGGCACAGCGTCATGAAGATAACGAAGTGAAAGTGCGCGAAACCCTGCAGGGCAGCTTCGAGCAGGACGACAGTCATCTGTTCAAGCTCGGCGCGGAAAACATCTTCCTCGGCTGCAAAGCCTTCAGCAAAGAAGAAGCCATCCGCTTCGCCGGTGAGCAACTGGTGAAAGGCGGCTACGTTGAGCCGGAATACGTGGAAGCAATGCTGGAGCGTGAAAAACTGACCCCGACCTACCTGGGTGAGTCCATCGCGGTTCCACACGGCACCATCGAAGCCAAAGACCGTGTGCTGAAAACGGGTGTGGTATTCTGCCAGTACCCGGATGGCGTGAAATTTGGCGATGAGCCGGACGACATTGCCCGCCTGGTCATTGGTATCGCGGCCCGCAATAACGAACACATCCACGTCATCACCAGCCTGACCAACGCGCTGGACGATGAATCCGTTATTGAGCGTCTGGCAACCACCAACAGCGTTGCAGAAGTGCTGGCCCTGATTTCCGGTAACAAAGCCGGGTAAGTTCTCCCTCCCTCTTCTCGTGCTCCGCGCGGGGAGAGGGTTCGGGTGAGGGGAATCACTCGCCGTCCCTCACCCGAGCCCTCTCGGGTAAAAACATTGATGAAGGTTAACACTATGAAAGCATTACATTTTGGCGCAGGTAATATCGGACGTGGCTTTATCGGCAAACTGCTGGCCGATGCAGGTATTACGCTGACGTTCGCCGATGTGAATCAGGTGGTGCTGGATGCCCTGAATGCGCGTCATAGCTATCAGGTGCATGTGGTCGGTGAAAACGAGCAGGTGGAGACCGTCTCCGGCGTGAACGCGGTCAGCAGCATCGGCGACGATGTGGTTGATCTGATTGCCCAGGTCGACCTGGTAACCACCGCCGTCGGCCCGGTTGTGCTTGAGCGCATCGCGCCGGCGATTGCCAAAGGCCTGGCGAAACGTAAAGCCGCGGGCAACGACGCGCCGCTGAACATCATCGCCTGTGAAAACATGGTGCGCGGCACCACGCAGCTGAAGGGCCATGTTGAAGCCGCACTGGCAGAAGAAGATAAAGCGTGGGTTGCAGAGCACGTGGGCTTCGTTGACTCCGCCGTTGACCGCATCGTGCCGCCGTCAGAGTCCGCCACTAACGACCCGCTGGAAGTGACCGTGGAAACCTTCAGCGAATGGATTGTCGACAAGAGCCAGTTCAAAGGCGCGCTGCCGAACATCCCGGGCATGGAATTAACGGATAACCTGATGGCATTTGTGGAACGCAAGCTCTTCACCCTGAACACCGGGCATGCTATAACCGCGTACCTCGGTAAGCAGGCGGGCCATCAGACCATCCGCGACGCCATTCTTGATAACAACATCCGTGCCGTAGTGAAAGGCGCGATGGACGAGAGCGGCGCGGTGCTGATCAAGCGTTACGGTTTTGATGCCGATAAACATGCCGCCTACATCCAGAAAATCCTCGGTCGCTTTGAGAACCCGTATCTGAAAGATGACGTTGAGCGCGTGGGCCGCCAGCCGCTGCGTAAGCTGAGCGCGGGCGATCGCCTGATTAAGCCGCTGCTCGGTACGCTGGAATACGGCCTGCCGCACGACAATCTGGTGAAAGGCATTGCCAGCGCGATGCACTATCGCAGCGAACAGGATCCGCAGGCACAGGAACTGGCTGCGCTTATCGACGAGAAAGGCCCACAGGCCGCACTGGCGCAGGTCTCCGGGCTGGATGCCAACAGCGATGTGGTCGCTCAGGCGGTCGCGGCCTATAAAGCGAGCGCATGATGCAGGACCCGGTGCTGCTCATTGAGCAGCACCTCAACAAAAGATTGTCAGATATGCAGGCAATAATGGAACAAACGCAAGCCTTTGAAAACCGTGTGCTTGAGCGTCTGAATGCTGGCAAAACCGTACGAAGCTTTCTGATCGCCGCCGTTGAGCTGTTAACCGAGGCGGTGAACATGCTGGTGCTTCAGGTCTTCCGCAAAGACGATTACGCGGTGAAATACGCAGTGGAACCGTTGCTGGACGGCGAAGGTCCGCTGGGCGATCTGTCGGTGCGCCTGAAGCTTATCTACGGCCTCGGCGTGATAAGCCGTGCGGAATACGAAGACGCCGAGCTGCTGATGGCGCTGCGCGAAGAGCTGAATCACGACGGCAGCGAATACGCTTTCACCGACGATGAAATTCTGGGGCCCTTTGGCGAGCTGCACTGCGTTAGCGCCCTGCCGCCGCAGCCCGTTTTTGACACCAGCGATGCCGAATTCTACGCCATGCAAAAACAACGCTATCAGCAGATGGTTCGCTCAACGATGGTGCTCTCCCTCACAGAGCTGATTTCACGGATCAGCCTGAAAAAAGCCTTTCAGAAGTAAATCGTTCAGCTCTCGCTTTCGCTCTCTTCCTGCTCGCACATCGGTTTATACAGGTTCCTGTAATAGTCCAGTCGTTCACGAAACAGTGCGGCTTTTTCCTCCGGAATTTGTTCAGGGATGCGGTTAATGCGTGGGGATTTTTTCAGGTACTCCATAAACGCCTGGCTGGAGGCCATGAAATCCACCGCTTTATCGAGGATTCCCGGTACGTTCTCGCCCAACTTAGCCATCACACACCTCCTTTACGGTTGTCTCCTTTAAGACTGGGCAACCCCCTCGCAGACGTTGGGGAAAATGTGCTTTTTTGTGTGGTTAAGAGGCAAAAATGCGATCGCGCAGACACTTCACAAATTAAACTTATTTTTCAATATATTATGCATGATGCTTGCGCATTAAAGCCCGGCGTAATCGTTCGAGTAGCGATAATTGACTATCAGGAACGACGCTCACCGCGCATACTATTGAGCATTGAACCCCTTTTACTGATTAAAACCGCAACCATGAAAGAAATCGAAAAGAACGAAATCAAACGCCTGAGCGACCGCCTGGACGCCATCCGCCACCAGCAGCCAACCCTTTCTCTGGTTGATGATGCCGAGAAGTACGCCGAACTCGAAAAAGAGAAAGAGACGCTGGAAACCGAAATCGCCCGCCTGCGCGAAGTGCATACTCAGAAGCTGAGTAAAGAAGCGCAGAAGCTGGCCAACCTGCCGTTCCGCCGCGCCATCACTAAAAAAGAGCAGGCCGATATGGGCAAGCTGAAGAAATCCGTCCGTGGTCTGGTGGTGGTTCACCCGATGACCGCCCTGGGCCGCGAGATGGGCCTGCAGGAAATGACCGGGTTTGCCAAGACGGAGTTCTGATTTTCGCTGGAGAATGCCCTCTCCCCTCCCCTCTCCCAAAGGGAGAGGGAGAAAGACAAAAACCCTGCATCTGACGCTTATGTCGACAAGAGAAAGAAAGACAAAATCCCGCACCTGACTCTTCTCCCGGCAAGAGGGAGAAAGACAAATCTCAGCGCTCCCCCTTTCCTGCGGGCGAAAGTCAACGCGATGAACGGTTCCCTCTCCCTCCGGGAGAGGGCATTCACCACCCATCAAATTGGCCCTACCAATCCAACCTAATCTGCCCATCCCTTCACAGAACCCGCAACTCACGAAACATATGCATTGCTTAAACGCAACATATGATTAACCATTCGTTGGCATTACCCTCACATCACAATATTGGCAGGACCACTTTTACATAACGTATGACGCAGAGCTGAACGCAGATTCACCTGCCTCGACGCTGAGTGGTTCTCAGGAGACCTGCATGAACCTCTGGCAACAAAACTACGACCCTGCGGGCAATATCTGGCTGTCGAGCCTGATCGCCGCTCTGCCTATCCTCTTTTTCTTCTTCGCGCTGATTAAGCTCAAGCTGAAGGGCTACGTCGCCGCGAGCTATACCGTCGCCATCGCGCTGGTTGTCGCGCTGCTGTTTTACAAAATGCCGGTGGATCATGCCCTGGCCTCCGTGGTTTACGGCTTCTTCTACGGGCTGTGGCCAATCGCGTGGATCATTATCGCCGCCGTTTTCGTCTACAAAATCTCGGTGAAGACCGGTCAGTTCGACATTATCCGCTCATCAATTCTGTCGATAACCCCGGACCAGCGCCTGCAAATGCTGATCGTTGGCTTTTCCTTCGGGGCGTTTCTGGAAGGGGCCGCAGGCTTTGGTGCACCGGTGGCGATCACCGCTGCGCTGTTGGTCGGCCTTGGTTTTAATCCGCTTTATGCCGCGGGCCTGTGCCTGATTGTGAACACCGCCCCGGTCGCGTTTGGCGCGATGGGCATTCCGATTCTGGTCGCGGGCCAGGTAACGGGGCTCGACAGCTTTGAAATCGGCCAGATGGTGGGCCGCCAGCTGCCGTTCCTGACAATCATCGTGCTGTTCTGGATCATGGCGATTATGGACGGCTGGCGCGGCGTGAAGGAGACCTGGCCTGCGGTGATGGTAGCGGGCAGTTCCTTCGCCATTGCCCAGTATCTCAGCTCTAACTTCATCGGCCCGGAGCTGCCGGACATTATCTCCTCGCTGGTGTCTCTGGTGTGCCTGACGCTGTTTCTCAAGCGCTGGCAGCCGGTGCGTATTTTCCGCTTCGGCGATGTGGGCGCTTCGCAGGTCGACATGACGCTGGCACGTACAAAATACACCGCCGGGCAGATTATTCGCGCCTGGTCGCCGTTCCTGTTCCTGACCGCGACGGTGACAATCTGGAGCGTGCCACCGTTTAAAGCGCTGTTCGCCCCGGGCGGTGCGCTGTACGACTGGGTGGTCAATATCTCCGTCCCGTTCCTCGACAAAATGGTCGCCCGCATGCCGCCGGTGGTTCACGAAGCTACGCCGTATGCAGCCGTCTATAAGTTTGACTGGTTCTCCGCTACCGGCACCGCCATCCTGTTCGCCGCACTGCTCTCCGTGGTCTGGCTGCGCATGAAGCCGAAAGATGCGGTGGTCACCTTTGGCCACACGCTGAAAGACCTGGCGCTGCCGATTTACTCCATTGGCATGGTGCTGGCGTTCGCGTTCATCTCTAACTATTCCGGGCTGTCGTCAACGCTGGCGCTGGCACTCGCCCATACCGGCAGCGCGTTCCCGTTCTTCTCGCCGTTCCTCGGCTGGCTCGGCGTGTTCCTGACCGGGTCTGATACCTCATCGAACGCGCTGTTCGCCGCACTTCAGGCGACGGCCGCCCAGCAGATTGGCGTTTCAGACGTGCTGCTGGTTGCCGCAAACACCACCGGCGGCGTAACCGGGAAGATGATTTCACCGCAGTCCATCGCCATTGCCTGTGCGGCGGTGGGGCTGGTCGGGAAAGAGTCTGACCTGTTCCGCTTCACGGTCAAACACAGCCTGATTTTCACCTGTATGGTGGGCATGATTACTACGCTTCAGGCCTACGTCTTAACCTGGATGATCCCATGATAGTGATACCCCGGCGTCTGTCAGACGAGGTTGCAACCCGTGTGCGGACGCTGATTGAAGAACAAGGGCTGGAGGCGGGGATGCGACTCCCCGCCGAGCGCCAGCTCGCACAACAGCTCGGCGTCTCCCGCAACTCGCTGCGGGAGGCGCTGGCGAAACTGGTCAGCGAAGGGCTGCTGATAAGCCGTCGCGGCGGCGGGACCTTCGTGCGCTGGCAGCACGAGCCCTGGTCGGAACAGAACATCGTCCAGCCGCTAAAAAGCCTCCTCGCCGACGACCCGGACTACAGCTTCGATATTCTCGAAGCCCGCCACGCCATTGAGGCCAGCACCGCCTGGCATGCTGCCCTGCGCGCCACCGAAGCCGATAAAGAGAAAATCCGCCTCTGCTTTGAAGCCACCCTGAGCGACGATCCGGATCTGGCCTCTCAGGCCGACGTGCGCTTCCACCTCGCCATCGCCGAAGCCTCACACAACGTGGTGCTGCTCCAGACCATGCGCGGGTTCTTCGACCTGCTGCAATCGTCCGTGAAGCAGAGCCGCCAGCGGATGTATCTCGTGCCGCCCGTTTTCGCGAAGCTCACCGAACAGCACCAGGCGGTACTGGACGCCATTCTGGCGGGCGATGCCGAAGGGGCGCGCCAGGCGATGATGGCGCACCTCGGCTTCGTGCACACCACCATTAAACAGTTTGATGAAGATCGGGCTCGCCAGGCGCGGATCACTCGCCTGCCCGGCGACCATAATTCAAGGGAGAACCACTGATGATCATTTCAGCCGCCAGCGACTACCGCGCCGCTGCCCAGCGTATCCTGCCGCCGTTCCTGTTTCACTACATCGACGGCGGCGCGTACAGCGAACACACTCTGCGCCGCAACGTGGCCGACCTTTCTGAGGTGGCGCTGCGCCAGCGCGTGCTGAAGAACATGTCTGAGCTGAGCCTCGAAACGAAGCTCTTCAATGAGACGCTCTCCATGCCGGTTGCGCTGGCGCCTGTCGGGCTGTGCGGCATGTACGCCCGGCGCGGCGAAGTGCAGGCCGCGGGCGCAGCGGACGCCAAAGGCATTCCGTTTACGCTCTCCACCGTCTCCGTCTGCCCGATTGAAGAAGTCGCCCCGACGATTAAACGCCCGATGTGGTTCCAGCTCTACGTTCTGCGCGACCGCGGCTTTATGCGTAACGCGCTGGAGCGCGCCAAAGCAGCGGGCTGCTCCACGCTGGTCTTTACGGTGGATATGCCCACGCCGGGCGCGCGCTACCGCGATGCCCATTCCGGGATGAGCGGCCCGAACGCCGCACTGCGCCGCTACTGGCAGTCGGTGATGCATCCCCAGTGGGCATGGGACGTTGGCGTAAACGGACGCCCGCATGATTTAGGCAATATCTCCGCCTATCTCGGCAAACCGACGGGGCTGGAAGATTACATCGGCTGGCTGGCGAACAACTTCGATCCGTCGATTTCCTGGAAAGACCTCGAATGGATCCGTGAATTCTGGGATGGCCCGATGGTGATCAAAGGGATCCTCGACCCGGAAGATGCGCGCGATGCTGTGCGCTTCGGCGCAGACGGCATTGTGGTGTCCAATCACGGCGGCCGCCAGCTGGACGGCGTGCTCTCCTCCGCACGCGCCCTGCCAGCCATCGCCGACGCAGTGAAAGGTGATATCGCCATTCTCGCCGACAGCGGTATTCGAAACGGCCTCGACGTGGTGCGCATGATTGCGCTCGGCGCAGACAGCGTGCTGCTGGGCCGCGCGTACCTGTATGCGCTGGCAAGCCAGGGCCGCGCGGGCGTGACCAACCTGCTGGACCTGATTGAGAAAGAGATGAAGGTGGCCATGACGCTCACCGGCGCGAAATCCATCGGGGAAATCTCGCGGGATTCGCTGGTACAGGAGGCGAAGCATCTGGCCGCCTCACTGGCACCCGTTGCGCGCGGGGATGCCGCTTAACCTTCGCGCGGGCTGATGCCCTCTCCCCAACCCTCTCCCACGGGAGAGGGAGTCAGAACCCTTGGCTGCACAACTTTATACCCTCTCCGATCTGTCCCCTCGCCCCTTTGGGGAGAGGGTTAGGGTGAGGGGGAACATGCAAAACCGTTTGGCGAATATTCTCCTCCCTCCTTCTCCCACGAGAGGACAAATCGCAGCGTAAACGGCGGTGCATCCAGCAGCCAGATGCGTTCGCGCACGTCGCACTGTGACTACGTCGAACGCCTGCAACGGGCAGATAAGATTCATGCGAAGAATGTGTAAAAATGTAACTCGCGGATTTTGTAGAGGTTTATGTCAGAGGTGATGATTTGCTACACAGACAGGCGAAATATTTACATCAAAGAGTGGGGTAACTGCCTGAAAGTAGCTATAATGCGCCCGCCTCCATGTAGCAATCGAGGCGCGGAAGGTCGTCGTCTCCGGTGAGGCGGCTGGACTTCAAATCCAGATGGGACCGCCAGCGGCCCCGGGCAGGTTCGACTCCTGTGATCTTCCGCCAAAATTCCCTATTTTTTAATAGCATTTCTAAGATTATATTGTAAAACTCTCTCCAAATAGAATAATCTCAACACTCATGGAAAATTCAAACTTCTGATCATTAATGAAGGTGAAGTTAATAATGAACATTGAGGAAGAATTAAATAGTTTATTCTCACACAGAACATCTGGCCCATTTTTATTCCTTGGATCTGGCTTTTCCAGACGATATATGGGGTTGGAAGATTGGGAAGGTTTATTAGAACGATTCTGTGTCATGGGAAAACCATATGCATATTATAAGAGTAGTGCAAATGGAGATATTCCTTTGTCAGCACAACTCATAGCGGATGACTTTCATGATTTATGGTGGACAAGTGATGACTATGCTACTAGCCGGGAAATTTATGCTCCCTATGTAAAGAATAAAACCTCACCGCTGCGCTATGAAATAAGTAAGCATCTTAAGAATAAAACTTCTGAAAGTCTTGGCACACTAGACAGCTCTCAGGAAATTTAATTACTAAAGGCTTGCGATGTAGATGGGATCATAACTACCAATTGGGACCTGCTCATTGAAAACATATTTGACGGGTATACCACATACATCGGACAAGAAGAGCTACTATTCTCAAATACCTATAACATAGGTGAGATTTACAAAATCCATGGTTGTAGTTCAAAACCAGAAAGTTTGATTTTAACTAACGAAGATTATGATGATTATAATAACAAGAATGCTTACCTAGCATCAAAGTTAATAACGATATTTGTAGAGCACCCCGTTATATTTATTGGTTATTCTATCTCAGATGAAAATATCCGCGCTTTATTAAAATCCATATCACTTTGTATTGGTTCAGATAAATTAGAAAAGCTTAGAGAGAACTTAATTTTTCTTGATATTAATGAACCATCAAGCGGCCCTACCATTGAAACATCTTACATGCATTTCAATAATGTGCAAGTTCCTGTTAAAATAATAAAGACTGCTGATTTCTCCTCTGTATATCGTTCAATTCATAATTTTGAGAGGAAGATTCCGGCCCGAGTTTTGAGATTTTGCAGAGAGCAGGTTTATGAAATCGTTCAAAGTCAAAATCCACAAAGCAAAATAGCCGTAATAGATTATGACAATATTAAAGACCAGAAAAATATAGAGATAGTTTTTGGTCTTGGAGTAATAGGTAAAGTAGGGGAAACTGGATATCGTTCCTTTACATTACTTGATATCTTTGAAGATATAATTTATAACAATAAAGACTTCTCGCCCGAGAAAGTTCTCAAGATAACAGTTCGACAACTTGGAACTAAATGCCATTTCATTCCAATATTTAAATATATTTCCCAGATGGGTGTTACATCAGTTGGTGAATATGAAGAGTCAGGATTAGATTTAGATTTCTACTTAAAAAGAAATGTTCCAGCTGTATTCAGTTCTGGAGCAGTTAAGTCTTTCGAAAAGTATCAACATTTAGATTTTGCTGAATTTATTGAAGCAGCAAGTGAATCAGCATTTCTTACCCTTGCTCCATATCATGATAATGTTGATCTTGATTTATTAGAAAAATACATAGTAGACAATTACACACGGCTAATGAGTAGCAACAAGAAATATTACTTCAGGAAATTAATATGCTTTTATGATTGGCTTAAGTATAAGTTTTAACCCAGCGCTGAGTGCATCTGTTGTGCACTCAGCATTCTTTAATCTTACGAAGCCTCACGATACAAGCCTCTTTTACCCACTTACTGAAATTTCCCTTTCCAGCTGCTTTCTCAATCTGCTCTAAAAGCTCATCTTCAAAGCGGATGTTCTTCATGGTGCTTTTTTTACGGTCGAATTCGGCTTTCTTTTTTTCTTGCATGGTAGGTACCACTTAGGGTAGGTTATATTCATGTGGTACCTACCACATGAAATCTATTTTTTTGTCGATGCCTGGCAGTGCGGGAACACTGTCAGGCATCTAACCGCACCAACTATCAAGGAGTTGATTATGGCTGACAAGCATTCTACCTCAGACCGTTCGGTAATCGGAACCACACGCAGGCTCATTGTGGGATATCGCCCACGAAGTAAGGATCGTACTACGCCGAATCTGGTGATTTGTGGCAAGTGGATGCGCGAAGCAGGATTCAATATCGGGCACCATATTGCGGCGAAAGTGATGGACGGCTGCATTGTTCTGATGGCCGACAGCCTGAAAGAACAGAGGCTGATTGAAGAATTGCGCGAATCAAACAGAGCTCTGGCGGACATTCAACAAAGGCTGGCTGCGGTTAAGTAATTTCTTACATAAACGGCAGCGCATGCGCAGAAAGAATGACCGCGCTGCCGGTTTAACTCCCCACCCCATTGTGTCGCTCTTAACCATATTCACCGATGGAGCGCCCGCATGAAAAAATTACTCGTCTTATTGTTACTTCCGCTACTCACCGGCTGTGCCTCGCTGGTCGGCAACAGCACGGAACAGGTCACCGTTGAGAGCACCCCTTCCAGCGCGTATTTCACCATTACCGATAATCACGGGCAGATTGTGGCGACGGGCACCACGCCGCAGACGGTTACGCTGAAAAAATCGGATGGCAGCTACTTTGGGAAGATTGAATACAGCCTGGCGGTAAAAGCTGAAGGGTATCACTCAACCCTCGTGCCGCTGAGCATGCGCTTCAGCCACTGGTACACCTTCGGCAATATCATTTTCTTTGGCGTGCCGGGCTGGCTGATTGTCGATCCGTTCTCCGGCGGGATGTACACCTTTGAACAGGACCGTATTCAGTCGTGGCTGCGCCCTTGTCAGCCGGGGCCGTACAATTATACGTGTTCGTAAAAACAGAAACCGGGTCAGCGGAATGCTGGCCCGGCTGACGTTAAAGCGTCATCCCATCACAAGATTCGACGCGTTTCGACAGTTTTCGACATCTACTGCAAGCCGTTCGACAGGGGCATCTGGCTGCGTGGCGCGATAAAGCATGTCATAGACGGGGGCGATCAGCTCAAGATAATGCTCGAGCACGTTCTGTCGGTCGCGGACGTGGATCCGATCGTTGATAAGCCCTTCTCCAGTCAGCGTGGCTTCACCAAGCATGATCACTTCGCCATTTTCCTGCTCGAACGTGTACTGCACAGTTTGCGTGTGGAAGCCGCGTGCCAAGCGGATTTCGAGGGCATAGTACTCAAACAGCGTGAAGCGCAGCGCGTTCTCTGCTGAATGCTCCATCGTCAGGTGCAGCGGGGTTTTCGACAGGGTGATGCCCTGAATCAGCGTATTCAGGTAGTGCTTCCATTGCATCTGTAGCTGCTGACGTTTGCTGGCAATAAAATCCGATTTCGTGCCAAGTTCGGTTATATTCAACTTCCGGTCCTTTCTGGTTTTAACAATTAGCCCTGAGGATTTTGCAAAATCCGCGCCAGTGTTAAAAAAAAGCGGGCCAGCATCCCGCCGGCCCTTTGCGCTACAGATGACTCACTCATTCCCAGCCGGGCACGGCCCCGCCGTTAAAGATCTTTTCAGCCGCTTTTGCCACTTCCGGCGACTGATACGATTGCATAAATTCCTTCACGTTCTCCGCGTCTTTGTTGTCTTCACGGGCAACGATGATGTTCACATAAGGCGAATTTTTACCTTCGATAAACACGCTGTCATGCACCGGCGACAGGCCCGTTTGCTGGATGTAGGTGGTACTGATGATCGCCACATCTACCTTCGGGTCGTCGAGCACGCGCGGGAGCTGCGCGCCCTCCATCTCCATAATTTGCAGGTTATGCGGGTTGTCGCTGATGTCGAGCGACGTCGGCAGCAGGCCTTTGCCCGGTTTAAGGGTAATCAGCTTCTCTTTTTGCAGCAGCAACAGCGCGCGGCCCAGGTTGGTCGGATCGTTCGGAATGGCGATGGTCGCGCCGTCTTTCAGCTCCGAAACGGTTTTGATCTTGCGGGAATAGCCCGCCATCGGAAAGACGAAGGTGTTGCCGACCGCCACCAGGTGGAAGTTGTGCGCTTTATTGTCCTGTTCCAGGAACGGGCGATGCTGGAACACGTTGGCGTCCAGCTCTCCGGCGTTGGTGGCGTCGTTTGGCAGCAGCGAGCCGCTGAACCCAACCAGCTCGACGTCGAGGCCATATTTATCTTTGGCGACCTTCTTCGCCACTTCGGCAACGTCCTGTTCCGCGCCGTTAATCACGCCAACTTTGATGTGTTTACTGCTATCGCTTTTCTGGTCGCAGCCCGCGAGCAGCAGGCCCGCCAGCAGCAGTGCGCCAAAATGAGGAAGGGAGAGTTTCACGCCGGAGTTCCTTGTTTAATAAAGTGTTCCTGGATGAAAAATGACTATAGCGATTTTGCTGCGGCGGGGATAAAAACGAAAAGGAATGGTTAAGACGAAAACGCGATAACGGGTGAATAAGGTGAGGTGTTTCCCCTCTCCCCGGCCCTCTCCCAAAGGGAGAGGGAATTGCCTGGTGCAGTTTGTAGGCCCGGCAAGCCATGCGCCGCCGGGCTGAAAGCATACCGGATGGCGCTGACGCTTGTCCGGCCTACGTATCTGGCCAAATTATTTCGCCAGCGTATTCGCTATCGCATTAAACATCAGCGACGCTTCCAGCGGCTGGGCGCTGAAGGACGGTTCCGCTTTCGGCCATGCGGACCACTGCACGATCACCAGTTTTTGCGCCGGGTTGACCGTAATCACCTGGCCGAAGATGCCCAACGCCCACATGGTATCCTGGCTTGCCAGGCCCTCTTTCGGACTGACGTCTTTCGCGTTGGCCGGCACGCTGTTGTTCCACCACTGGTAACCGTAAGTGCCGTCCGGGTGCGCAGCGGAAACGGATTTGTCAGCTTTATTCCAGGTTCTGGCATCTTTGACCCAGTTATCCGGCAGCGTTTTGCTGCCGTCCGGCAATACGCCGTTGTTCATGATAAACAAGCCGAATTTCCCCCAGTCTTCCAGCGTGGCGTTGAAGCCGTGCGCGCCCACATCATGTTTACCCGGCTGGTAGCTGTGCCATACGCCGTCATGCACCATGCCGTACGGCTGCCAGATTTTTTCCTGGAGGTTCTGAGCAAGGGATTTACCGGTGGCTTTCTCCAGCGTGTCGCCGAGCAGCCATGCGCCGCCGGAGGAGTAAGACCACGCTACGCCCGGTTTGGCATACGCCGGACGTTTCGGATCTTTCACCAGCGCGTTCACGCAGTCGTAGGTATCTTTGTTGGCCTCACACTGGGTGAGTTTCGCAAAGTCAGACTGCGGGTTGGTGTAGTCTTCATTCCAGGTTACGCCAGAGGTGTGCTGCATCAGCTGGCGTACGGTCACGTGTTCCCACGCGGTACCTTTGACGTCCGGGTTGTATTTGACGATTTCATCGTCCAGCGAAGCAATTTTGCCCTCTTTTACCGCCACACCCACCAGCGTAGAAACGACCGATTTCCCGACTGAGCGCGACGTCCACAGCGTGGTCGGCGTATTGCCGTGGCCATAATACTGATACGCCACCTTGCCGTCCTTGATAACCATCATCCCGGTCACGTCGTTACGCTTAATGTAATCCTGAAGATCGTAGCGCTGGCCCTGATACTCATAGGTGGCTCCGCTAAGCGAGTGCGCCATCACCGGGATTGGCTGCGGATTGCTGGCCTTAAACACGTCGCCCGCGTAGGAGCGATAGTCGTTACGAAAACCAATCACGCGCTGCTGCTGGTCCCAGGTCAGCATATCTTTTACGTCTGGCAGACTGGCATCCACCGGCGCCGGGCAGGTGGTGAGCTGCGGTACGCCGCAGTCGTTAGCCGCGCTGGCCTGCAGTGAGAAGCCCAGGCAAAGGGCGAGAAGACAGAGTGACGTGTTCATTTTGCGCATAAACGTACCTTTCATCGTTTTGAATTATGAGATGTCAGGCACCACTGTAGGCGAGATATATCGGCAAGTGCAGTCAGTTAGCGGGGGAAAAACCCCCGCTCATTCCCTCAAAGCCCCAGCGCGCTGAGGCCAGGGTGATCGTCCGGACGGCGCCCCTGAGGCCAGTGGAACAGGCGTTCCCCCTCCTGAATCGGGATATCGTTGATGCAGGCGTAACGCCTGCTCATCAGGCCGTTGTCGTCAAACTCCCAGTTTTCATTTCCGTAAGAGCGGAACCAGTTGCCGCTGTCGTCGTGCCATTCGTAGGCGAAACGCACGGCGATATGGTTGTCGGTGTATGCCCACAGCTCTTTGATCAGGCGGTACTCCAGCTCCTTACGCCATTTTCTGTCGAGAAACGCGACGATGGCATCGCGACCATCCACAAACTCGCTGCGGTTGCGCCAGCTGCTGTCCGGCGTGTAGGCCAGCGCGACTTTTTCCGGATTGCGGCTGTTCCAGCCGTCTTCCGCGGCGCGGACCTTCTGGATGGCAGATTCAAGGGTAAACGGGGGGAAAGGCGGACGTGACTCAGGCATGGTGATCCTCCGGCAATAATGTTCCCTCATCCTGGCACAACCGTGAGAAAACGAAACCGGGAAGAGGAAACTTCCCGGCGGAGATCAGTGGTGCGACTTCCGCAGCGGCGATTCCCGCAGGAACCACGACAGCACGAACGCCAGCACCATAATGCATGCAGCCATCAGGAAGGCAGCATGAATAGCCGCGCCGAAAGCATCCAGATAATCGGCGCGCAGCGCATCCGGCAGATGATGTACGGCAACCGGGTTCATCCCGCGCGGCATCTCTGCGCCTTCCGGCAGCAGCGTCGAGAGGTTCGACTGCAAAACGTGGGTAAACACCGCGCCAAACAGCGCCACGCCGATGGAGCCGCCAATCGAGCGGAACAGCGTTACGCCGGAGGTCGCCACGCCGTAAAGATTCGGCGCAACGGAGTTCTGCACCGCCAGCACCAGCACCTGCATCACCAGCCCAAGGCCCATGCCGAGCACGCCGGTGAAGAGATACAGATGCCACGTTGGCGAGGTGATAGTGATGCGGGTCAGCAAGACCATACCGCAGAAGCCGAGCAGCGTACCGAGGATCGGGAACAGGCGATATTTCCCCGTGCGGCTGATAATTCGCCCGCTGATAATCGACGTCACCAGCAGGCCGCCCATCAGCGGGATCAGCTGCAAGCCTGCCTGGGTCGGCGTCGCGTCTTTCACCACCTGCAAATAGAGCGGCAGGAAGGTGACGGAGCCAAACAACGACATGCCGATGATAAAGCCAATCAGGCTGCACAGCAGGAAGCTGCGGTCGCGGAACAGCGAGAGCGGGATGATCGGCTCATACGCCAGGCGCTCTTCATAGATAAACCCGGCGATACCGACCAGGCCGAAGGCCAGAATGCACCACAGCTGCGGGTCGCTCCATTCGCGCACCGTGCCGCCTTCGGTGGTAAACAGCGTGATGCACAGCAGCGCCATGCTGAGATAAAGTGCGCCCAGCCAGTCAATCTGGTGCTCGCTGCGCTTACCGGTGTTGTGGAATACCGCACCAATAACCAGCAGCGCGAACAGGCCGAGCGGCAGGTTGATGTAGAAAATCCAGCGCCAGGAGGTGTGCTGAACGATAAAGCCGCCAATAAGCGGGCCGATGACCGTCGCCAGGCCAAACACGCCGCCGAACAGCCCCTGATAACGCCCGCGCTCGGCGGGCGGGATCACGTCCGCCACTGCCGCCATGCTGATCACCATCAGGCCACCGCCGCCCAGCCCTTGCAGCGCACGCATCAGCACCAGCTGCGTCATGTTCTGCGCCAACCCGCACAGCGCGGAGCCCGCCAGAAACAGCACGATGGCGATTTGCAGCACCCGCTTGCGGCCAAACAAATCGCCAAACTTGCCGTACAGCGGCACCACGATGGTGGAGGTCAGAATGTAGGCCGTGACCACCCACGACAGCTTATCGAGGCCGCCGAGTTCGCCAACAATCGTCGGCAGCGCGGTCGAGACAATGGTCTGGTCCAGCGCCGAAAGCAGCATCACCAGCAGCAGGGCGCTGAACAGCAGGCGAATGGATTTTACGCCGGTGGCCGGAACGTGTCCGGATTGAGTCATGGGTTGAGACGCCATAGAAGGCTCACTTGAAATTAATTAAATGCACAATTAATATTCATGTAAGTTATGAATCCGGTCAAGGGATCCTCCGCGAATGTCAGCACAGAAAGACAAAGAACAATCCGATAATCCACGCCGTCCCGGTCGCCCGCGCGGGAAGAAAGCCGGGGCCGACAACCGGGAACAGCTGATGGACATCGCGCTGATGCTGTTTGCCCGCCAGGGCATCGCGCGCGTGTCGCTGAACGCGATTGCCAAAGAGGCGGGCGTCACCCCGGCAATGCTGCACTACTATTTCACCTCCCGAGAAGCGCTGGTCGACAGGCTGCTCGAAGAGCGTTTTATGCCGTTGCGCAATCGTATTAGCCTGGCGTTCAGCGAATATCCGGACGACCCGGTAAGGTCACTAACGCTGATGGTGAGAGTGCTGGCGGAGCTCGCGGAGCAAAACGACTGGTTCGCACCGCTGTGGATGCAGGAGATGATTGGCGAGATGCCGATTCTGCGTCAGCATATGCATGCCCGCTTCGGCGATGAGAAGTTCCACAAAATGCTGAGCATCATCACCGGCTGGCAGGAGAGCGGGAAACTGAATCGCTCGCTGTCGCCGGAGCTGCTCATCACCACGCTGATTAGCCTGGTGCTGGTGCCGTTCTCCCGGCTGCGCACCGATGAGCGGATGAAAAACATCTCCCCCGACGCCATCGTACGCCATGCGCTGGCGATCATGGATCAGGGAATCGGCGGTTAAAGCGATTTGGTCAGGTAGTGGCGCTGCATGCCCTGATACGGGAAGTCCTGAATGCTGTTGTGCAGGGTGAAGCCGCATTTCTGGTAGAACGGCAGCGCCTGGAAGCTGGCGGTATCGACCAGCATATGGCGACAGCCCCATTCAAGAATGCGCGCTTCAGCAGTACGGATAAGCTCGCTGCCAAGGCCGGTGCCGCGCGCCGCTTCGCTGACCCACAGAAAATCAATGCACAGCCAGTCGCCCTTGCGTTTACCAATCAGGCCGCCGAGCATCACACCGTTATCATCGCGGGCGTAGACGCCGAGGCTGTACCAGTCTCTGATATCGATAAACTGACGATTAAAGGCGCGTAATCCATCCAGTAATTCTTCCTGATCCTCAGGGGTAATCTGCTCTTTTACCTCGATTTTCATCGCCACACTCTCTCATCATGGTTTCGACAGCTCATACTACCCTAAATCAGAGGGCGGCAATCGGTCCGCTCCACCCTGTGCTATCATCGCCGCAACGTTATCAGGTTGTTGAGGACAAGATGGGAGCCACCCGCAAAGGGATGCTGAACGTGCTGATCGCCGCCATACTCTGGGGCAGTTCAGGCGTGTGTGCGCAGTACATTATGGAGCAGAGTCAGATGTCGTCGCCGTTCCTGACGATGGTGCGCCTGATTTTCGCGGGGCTGATTTTGCTGATGCTCGGCTTCGTCCACGGCGATAACATTTTCCGCATCCTGAAAAACCGCAAAGATGCGCTGAGCCTGCTGCTGTTTTCCCTCGTCGGCGCGCTGACGGTGCAGCTCACTTTCCTGATGACCATCGAAAAATCCAACGCCGCGACGGCGACCGTGCTTCAGTTTCTGTCGCCGACGATCATCGTGGCCTGGTTCGCCCTCGCGCGGAAATCCCGCCCCGGCGGGCTGGTGTTTGCCGCCATTTTCACCTCACTTATCGGCACATTTTTATTGGTGACCCACGGCGATCCGACTTCGCTTTCGGTTTCTCCGGCTGCGGTGTTCTGGGGCATCGCGTCGGCCTTCGCTGCCGCCTTCTATACTACCTATCCTTCGACGCTTATCGCGCGCTATGGCACGCTGCCGATCGTTGGCTGGAGCATGCTTATCGGCGGGGCGTTTTTGCTGCCGTTTTATGCGGGCGACGGGATGCATTTTGTGATTAACGGCAGCCTGCTACTGGCGTTTTTCTATCTGGTGGTGATTGGCACGTCGCTGACGTTCAGTCTCTATCTGAAAGGCGCGCAGATGATCGGTGGTCCGAAAGCCAGCATCCTCAGCTGTGCCGAACCGCTGAGCAGCGCGTTTTTATCGGTGCTGCTGCTCGGCGTCAGCTTCGCGCTGCCGGACTGGATTGGCACGCTGCTGATCCTCTCCTCGGTTATCCTGATTTCGCTGGATTCGCGTCGTCACGCCCGGCTTGGTTGACGGCAGAGGCTGTCAATCATGCCTTTGGACGATAATTTTCCTAATTCACTGATTTAAAAATAAATTATCTGGCGAAAATTTGCGCATCAGGATGCGAGGATATAGAGTTAAGGAATGATGCTGCAGAAGAAGGGCTACGTAATGAAAACCGTTACATTTCTGTGTTTACTGGCGACGCTGGCCGTCCCGGCGGCGTTCGCCGATTCGCCGATGAAGAGCCTGCAGTTTGAGCAGCAAAAGCAGCAGGTGATGAAGGACGTGAAGAAAACCTGCACCCCGGGCAAAAACATGAGCGACGCTGACTTCAGCAATAAAATTCTCGCCAGTGAAGAGAACAAAATGCACGTTCGCGACGCGACCATCGCGCTGGATCGGAATAACCAGAAGAACTACTGGAATGCCATCGGGCAGATTCAGTGCCCGGATATGTGATCCGGGCAGAAAGGGTTATTTCATCCGGACTTTTGTCGCCACCAGCAGCGCGGTGAGCAGCATCAGCGAACCTGAAAGCATAAGCGGTGACAGCAGGCCGAAATGGTCGAGCGCCACGCCGCCAATCGCCGCCCCACAGGTGTTGGCGAGCTGAATCACCGCCACCTGAATCGACCCCGCCTTTTCTGCCTGGTCCGAGAGCGAGCGGGTGATCCACGTTGACCAGCCAACCGGCACCAGCGCAAAGGCAAAGCCCCAGACAATGGCTACCGTGGCCGCCACGGCTTTCTCGCTTCCCCACAAAATCAGCACTGCTGCACTCACCGCAAGAATAAGCGGTGCGCAGGCCAGCGCCGCTTTCACCGAGTATTTGAGGATCGGCGCGGACAGCGACGTGCCAACAAAGCTCGCAATCCCGAAGCTCAGCAGCACCAGCGTCAGGCCGTCGACATCAAACCCGGCAAGGGTCATAAACACCGGGCGAATGTAGGTGAAAAATGCAAACTGCCCGGCGAAGGCCATGAAAATGGCCGTCATCCCGGCCAGCACGCCCGGACGCTTTAACAACCCGAACATATTGGCCTTTTGCCCACTTTCTCCCGGCAGCGACGGCAGCGCTTTCCATACCCAGAGAACACATAGCAGGCCCATCAAAGCCGCACCGTTAAAGACGTTGCGCCAGCCGATGATGCCGCCTAAAAAACTGCCGAGCGGGGCAGCGATCACCAACGCAATAGACACCGCACCAAAAATAATCGACAGCGCTTTCGGCACGAGGCGTGCGGGCACCAGGCGCATCGTCAGTGACGCAGACATGGCCCAGAAGCCACCGAGCGCCAGCCCCAGACAGGCGCGGCCCAGCAGAAGCAGACTGAAGCTGGAAGCAAACGACACCAGCAGGCAGGATATCGTCAGCAGCACGGAGAACAGGATCACCACATAGCGACGGTCGGTGCGGCCAATGATATGCGTGACAAACAGGCTAGCGAACATCGCCACGAACGCGGTGGTGGTGACCGACTGGCCCGCAACACCTTCGGTAATACCGAGATCCTGCGCCATCGGCGTCAGCAGGCTCACCGGCAGAAATTCAACGGTAATCAGGCAGGCAACGCAAAACGCGACGGCAAAGACCGCCGACCAGTTTGGGCGGGTCAACGCCTCACTGCGAGGAAGGGTTTCGGTACATTCGCTCATCGTTCACCTGCGCAATTTCGGAAGGAAAGTTGCGCAGTGTAGCATTTTAACTGTGACGCATTTAACGTTTTGGCAACTATCGGTGCGGACCCTCCCCAGCGGGAAGAGGGAGAAGAAAGTGCGGCCTGTTCCCCTCACCCCGGCCCTCTCCCCACAGGGGCGAGGGAGAAAAGACGACAGGGGTCGAAGCGGGAATCGGTTTTACCTGAGGGAATGGGAGCAGGAGTCGAAGACGAAACCAGGTTTATCCCCTCTCCCTGAGGGAGAGGGTCAGGGTGAGGGGGAAATTACTGTGCCGGAGCGGCGGGAACCGGAGCCGCCTCCGTAGGCGCTGGCACAACCGGCGTCGCGGTAGTCACTTCGCCGTTGGTCATGGTTTGCGTCACTTCCTGCTTGTTCATATTCACCGCGTGCAGCTGCCCGCTAACGGTCGGTTTTAACGGCGTGCTGGCCTGCACCTTCCCGCTGGCGCGCAGCTGAAGATTACCGTCGCCGCTAATCGGCAGCACCGGCCAGCCCCAGGCTTCAAGAATATTCAGCGGCACGCCGCGACCGTTGAGGCTGATGGCGGCTTCACGCTGCGGCAGCTGCGACACGCCTGCCGTGGCTTCCAGAATCCCTTTCTCGGTGAAGGCGCTCAGTTCGGTGATGTTCACCTGAGACGGGCTGGCGACCAGCTTCAGCGAAGGACGGCGCACGTCCACACGGTTAAAAGTAGCAGCGGCGGCGTTCAGCGCAGCATTACCGCTCCACACGCCCCAGCTTCCGTTCTTCGCGATCTGCAGGTTGTCGCCGTAGCCATCCAGAGAAGTAACCTGCCACGGGAAGGCCGGGTCGATGTCGATCACCAGGTTGCGGCTGGCGGTGAATTTGCTCAACGTCACGCTTTGCAGCCAGGCGGGGAGCGGATCCATCCACAATGTTTTCCAGTTCGACGGCAGGGTGTATTCCAGCCCGGCGATAGCGGTGTCATCCAGCACCAGCGCATTACCGTTGCGTAACCAGTTTCCGGAGGTGCGCACCATGCCGCCTTCCCAGCGCGAGGTAAACTGGCGCAGCGCCACGCCCTGTGGCGAAAACTCTGCGTTGAAAATCGGATCAAGCAGATGCAGCGAGCCATAGATAAATTCGTCGGCGTTCATCGACAGGCGCCCGCCGTCGCTGTTCCAGCCGCCCTGGCTCAGGGTGAGGTTGCGCAGGCTGAAATCTAAATCAGCAATTGCCCAGTCCGGCCCTTGCAGGCGCGCGTCCGTCACTTCCAGGCTGCCGATAGTGAGCGACGGGACGGTGGTCAGCGGGGCAAAGAAATCTTTCAGGGATTTGTCGCTCTGCATGCGGATGTCGGTCAGGCGGAGGCTGTCGACCAGCCAGCTGCCGTCGGCGTTGCGCTTTGCATTTCCGGTGAGCGAGCCGCGCGCAATGTCTGCGCCAATCGTGCCAAGCGTGACCACGCCATTATCGATGCTGCCCTGAATCAGCACGTTTTCCGCCGGAATACCGTTCAGGGTCATCGAGCCTGCGCTCATCTGAATCTGCGTTTGCTTGCCAAGCACATTCCCCGCTTCCGGTACCCACGGCGAGACGCCGCCGGTGACGCGCTGCGCGCTCAGCGCCCAGCCGGTTTCCGGGCTGTTGAACGCCATATTGCTGAGCTGCAGCGTATCGGCTTCAAACGGGAACGGCGCGGTAGAAGGCGACAGGTTCAGCGTGCCGTCCTGGAGGGTGATAGTGTCGGCGTGCAGCGGATCGGTAAGCTGGCGGCTACTGAGGCCAATATCCACCGTTTTGGCAACCAGCGTGGCGGGTTTGCCGTCTCGGCCAAAGGTGACGTTTCTCAGCAGGACGTGCGAGGGAGAAGAGAAGCGATGATCCATCGCGTCAAAGGCGATGTGGTAATCGGTATTGGCCGAAATCCAGCCGCTGACTTCACGCGCCCCCCAGCGGGTTTGAAGCAAAAAATAAAACGCCAGCACAACCAGCAGCAGCGCGATAAGCAGCCAGACCAGCAGCTTCCCGATAAATTTCATCGTCTTCCATCCTGTGAAGGGCACATAAGGGAGTTATGCACGATTTGTGCGCAATCCTCAAGGAGGGATTCGTATAAGAAGGTTTCACGGCGGCCCGCAGAGCGCCGCCGTGATGCAGGTCAGTTCTTCTCTGGCGGGAAGACCAGGTTCAGGATGATGGCGGTAATACCGCCCGCAGCGATGCCGGAGGAGAGCAGGTTTTTCAGCCAGTCCGGAGCGAACTGCAGGATCATCGGCTGCTGAGACACGCCAAGGCCGACGGCCAGCGACAGCGCGATAATCAGGATTGCGCGACGGTTCAGCGGCTCGCGGGAAACGATACGCACGCCGGAAGCGGCGATAGTGCCAAACATCACCAGCGTTGCGCCGCCAAGAACGGGCTCAGGGATGTGCTGCACGAAGCCGCTCACCGCCGGGAACAGGCCGAGTACGATCAGCATCAGCGCCACCACAAAGCCCACGTAGCGGCTGGCAACGCCGGTCAGCTGGATCACGCCGTTGTTCTGGCCGAAGCAGGAGTTCGGGAAGGTGTTGAAGATGGCTGAAACGCAGGAGTTCAGGCCGTTCGCCAGCACGCCGCCTTTCAGGCGCTTCATATAGACCGGGCCGGAGACGGGCTGCTCGGAAACGTCGGAGGTGGCGGTAATGTCGCCGATGGTTTCCAGCGAGGTGATCATAAACACCAGCATCAGCGGCAGCAGGAGGTTCCAGTCAATACCGAGGCCATAATAGAGCGGCGTCGGCACCATTATCATCGGGCTGTTGGTCGTCGCCGTTTCCGGCAGCATACCCATTACCCAGGCGGCGGCATAGCCTGCTGCCATGGCGATCACCAGCGAGGCGATGCGCAGGTACGGATTACGCTGGCGGTTCAGCACAATGATAATGGCCAGCACGATGCCCGCCAGCAGCAGGTTTTTCGGCGCACCGAAGCTGTGATCGGCCATTGCGGCGTAGCCACCACCGATAGACGTCAACCCCACCTGAATCAGCGACAGGCCGATAATCATGACCACCACGCCGGACACCAGCGGCGTGATGATACGGCGCGCCAGATGCAGCACGCGGGAAAGCGCCATCTCGGTGAAGCTCGCCAGCATCAGGGTGCCGAACAGCGCCGCCATCATCGTCGGTACGTCTGCACCGCCGGTTTTCAGCGCGGTGCCACCCATAATAAGCGGCGCGACGAAGTTAAAGCTGGTGCCCTGAATGGAAAGCAGACCGGAGCCCACCGGCCCCCAGGCTTTGATCTGAATAATGGACGCCACGCCTGAAGCAAACAGCGACATGCTGATGATGTGCTGCGTATCCTGCGCCGGTAAACCGAGCGCCTGGCAAATCAGCAGCGCCGGTGTGATCACCGCGACAAACATCGCCAGCAGGTGCTGGAAGGCGGCAAACAGCGTCTGTGGCAGCGGTGGGCGGTCTTCAAGACGGTAGATAAGCTCGCTGTTATTTTTCTGCGCAATCGGTTGCGCATTTTCAGCTTCGATGGTGTTCACTGACATTTTCAGAGGCAATCCCGTGGTGGAAAAGGGGGGATTTTAACGGACTGCCAGGCAAAAGCAAACGGTTGCCTTCAATAGACTAAGGATGAATAAGCCTACAGTCCTTTATTCTGCTTTTTCAGGTTCTGACGAAGGGCCGCCGCTTTGAGGGCTTATACCTGCTTTGTACTGATGCTGTCGATGTTTGGCTAATAAAAAAGCCGGGCGGTGCTGACGCTTGCCCGGCCTGCGATATCAACGCGATGTGCTGCTTTGCAGGCCCGGTAAGCACAAGCGCCACCGGGCATTCAGCCCTTGCAGCTACTCGTGATCTTCCCACGCCATCGCGCGTTTAACCGCTTTTTTCCAGCCGCTGTAGCGGTAGTTGCGCTCGGTGGTTTCAATCCCCGGACGGAACTCACGCTCAATCACCGCTTTCTCCTTCAGCTCGTCCAGATTCTGCCAGAAGCCAACCGCCAGCCCGGCGAGATACGCTGCGCCAAGCGCTGTGACTTCACGCACTTCCGGACACTCAACGCGCGTGCCGAGAATGTCTGACTGGAACTGCATCAGGAAGTTATTGGCAACCGCGCCGCCGTCCACACGCAGGGCGTGCAGTCGAATACCCGAGTCCGCCTGCATCGCTTCCAGCACGTCGCGCGTCTGGTAGGCGATGGATTCCAGTGTCGCACGAATGATGTGGTTGGAGTTCACGCCACGCGTCAGGCCGAAGATTGCCCCGCGAGCGTATGGATCCCAATACGGTGCGCCGAGACCGGTGAAGGCCGGAACCACGTACACACCGTTGGTGTCGTTCACCTTGGTAGCAAAATATTCGGAATCGAACGCGTCGTTAATCAGCTTCATTTCGTCGCGCAGCCACTGAATGGACGCGCCCGCCATGAACACCGCACCTTCCAGCGCATAGTTCACTTCACCGGCCGGACCGCAGGCGATAGTCGTCAGCAGGCCATGCTCGGATTTCACCGCCGTTTCACCGGTGTTCATCAGCATAAAGCAGCCGGTGCCGTAGGTGTTTTTCGCCATCCCTTCCTTAACGCACAGCTGGCCGAACAGCGCCGCCTGCTGGTCACCGGCGATCCCGGCGATGGGAATACGCGTGCCGCCTTTACCACCGATGTTGGTCTGACCATAGACTTCGGAGGATTTGCGCACGTCCGGCAGCATGGCGCGCGGGATATCCAGCGCATCGAGCATTTTGTCATCCCAGTCGAGATCGTGGATGTTGAACAGCATGGTGCGCGAGGCGTTGGTGTAGTCAGTAACGTGCACGCGGCCCTGGGTCATACGCCAGATAAGCCATGTGTCGACGGTGCCGAACAGCAGCTCACCGCGTTTGGCACGCTCGCGAGCGCCTTCCACGTGGTCGAGTATCCACTTCACTTTGGTACCGGAGAAGTACGGGTCGATCACCAGACCTGTCGCTTTGCGCACGTACTCTTCCATGCCATCACGCTTGAGCTGCTCGCAGATATCAGCGGTACGACGGCACTGCCAGACGATGGCGTTATAAATCGGCTTGCCGGTTTCTTTATCCCAGACAATGGCGGTTTCACGCTGGTTGGTGATGCCGATGGCAGCCACTTCGTCGGAGCTGATATCGGCTTTCGCCAGCACTTCAATCAGCGTGGAGCTTTGCGAAGCCCAGATCTCCATCGGGTCGTGCTCAACCCAGCCTGGCTTCGGATAAATTTGTTCGAATTCGCGCTGCGAAACGCTGACGATATTGGCGTCGTGATCCATGACAACGGCGCGGGAGCTGGTTGTACCCTGATCGAGCGCAACGATGTATTTTTTGTCAGTCATAATGCTAAGTCCCGTAGTCAGATTACAGCGAAGCTTTCTGTTGTGTGGTGCTGGCGGTGGTCTCTTTCTCTTCCACCTCGCAGACGTCGCACGGTAAATGGCGGCCAATCAGCTTGCGATAGCCGAAGGCACCGAGCGATGCGCCGACAATCGGTGCGAACAGCGGCACCACAAAATAAGGAATGTCTTTGCCGCCGGTAAAGGCCACTTCGCCCCAGCCGGCAAGCCAGGCGAACGTTTTCGGGCCAAGGTCACGCGCCGGGTTCATCGCAAAGCCGGTCAGCGGCCCCATGGATGCACCAATAACCGCAATCAGCAAACCAATCAGCAGCGGTGCCATCGGTCCGCGCGGTACGCCGTTGCCGTCGTCCGTCAGCGCCAGAATAACGCCCATCAGGATAGCGGTAATGACCATTTCTACCGCGAAGGCCTGCACAAAATTGATATGCGGATTGGGATACGTGGAGAAAATGCCTGCCAGATCCAGACTTTCGACGCTGCCGCGCACCATATTGTGCGAGTGTTCGAAGTCGATGAAAAGATTGTAATAAAGCCCGTAAACCAGCGCCGCTGCGCAAAACGCGCCAGCAAATTGCGAAACAATGAAGGGAACAACTTTACGCCTGTCGAAACAGGCAAACAGCCAGAGGGCAATGGTAACGGCCGGATTAAGGTGTGCGCCGGAAACCCCTGCGGTCAGGTAAATGGCCATCGCCACCCCTAAGCCCCAGATAATACTGATTTCCCATTGACCGAAGGTCGCGCCTGCAACTTTTAGCGCGGCCACGCATCCAACACCGAAGAAGATCAACAACCCGGTACCAAGGAACTCGGCAATGCACTGGCCTTTTAAGGTTGATGTTTGACTCATGATCGGATCCTGAAGACTGATGGATTAATGATTATTGTGAACATGGAGGTCGGAGACGGCCATGTTGCCATGTAGGCATAGTGTTAATTTATCGTTAACGAACAAAAACGAGAAATATCGAAATCAAAATCTGTGTAACTCGTCAATAAAATGAGCGTTTTCGCGCGATGAAGTGCGCATTTTGACCGTTGTCAATCCGCAAGCGGGCTCATTTATGTAACGAACAGATTAACAATTGAGGGGATTTTGCGGCGAACGTTCCAGGACGAGGCTGAAAAGTGTTGCAAACCGCAATCTGCGCGCCCCGGCGCTGGACAGGGAGCACGGCGCTCCATACAATCGAGGCACAGCAGTGCGCTTATTTTCGTTAAGGCGTCGCCGGGGTTCCGGGCCGAGATCAACGCCTTGCAAATTCAGGAGAGGTATGACGATGTCATTAGAAGTGTTTGAGAAACTGGAATCTAAAGTACAGCAGGCGATTGATACCATCACCCTGCTGCAGATGGAAATCGAAGAGCTGAAAGAGAAGAACAATACGCTGGCTCAGGAAGTGCAGAACGCTGCGCACAGCCGCGAAGATCTGGAACGCGAAAACAACCAGCTGAAAGAACAGCAGCACGGCTGGCAGGAGCGTTTACAGGCGCTGCTGGGCCGCATGGAAGAAGTCTGATTTCCCACTACACCCTTCGTCAGAAGGGTGTTTTGTTTTGCTGCCAGCGTTTACTCATTTTTTATCGTGATAAGCGTAAGGATGGGGGCTGTAACCGTACGCATAATAGCCGCTGGTTTTCTTGCGGATACCGTTCAGGATCCATCCTTCAACTGACACGCCATCCTGTTCAAACCGGCGCGTGCTGGCAATAACTTCTTTGGCTGTATTGTCTTCAAAACGCGCGACCATCAAAACGGTGCCCGTATAGCGGCCCACCACTGTTGCATCTGTCACCGCCATCGCTGGCGGCGTGTCGATGATGACCAGATCGTACAGAGGCGACACTTCATCGAGTAAACTTTTGAAGCCCGGACTCATCAGCAGTTCCGCCGGGTTGGAAGGCGTGTGCCCGCGAGTAATGAAGTCGATGTCCGCTTCCGGAAGGGTGACAACGGTCTGAGCAAAGGTAGCTTTGCCATTGAGAATGTCGGAAAGCCCGGGAGTTTCTTCCACGCCAAACAGCTGATGTAAATAACCTTTTCGCATATCGGCATCAATCAGTAAGACCCTTTTTTGCGTTTGCGCCACCACGGTTGCCAGGTTGCTGCTGATAAAGGTTTTCCCTGAGCCCGGGCTTACACCGGAGATCATCAACAGGTTGTTCCTCGCATCCATCATGGTGAAGTGCAGGCTGGTACGCAGACCTCTGATAGTCTCTATCGCAATATCTGCCGGATTTTGCGTTGCCAGAAGGATATCGGGCGTGCTCTTTTTGCTTCTGCCGCTATGTTTGCCCAACCATTCAGAGTAAGGCACGCAGGCGTAAACGCTAATCCCTCCCTCTTCGAGCTGTTCAGGAGATTCCAGCCCCTGATGAAGCGCCGCTTTTAGCAGAATGCCCGCTACGGAAAATGCGCCTCCCATCATCATACCGACAAGAACAATAAGCGCCTTTTTCGGTTTGACAGGGCTAGGTAACGTGATGGCGTCATCAATGATCCTGACGTTGCCAATCGCGCTGGATTTAGCCACGTTCAGTTCCTGCTGACGATTCAGAAGCTGTAAATAGACGGCGCGGCCGGAATCGACATCACGGCTCAGGCGCAGTACTTCCTGCTGAGTGGCTGGCATGGCGCTGATACGCTTGTTCAGCTTTACTTTTTCGTTTTGCAGCGTTTGACGCTTTTCCATTAAGGCCCGGTAGGTCGGGTGATCCTTTTTGTACAGCTGCGACACTTCTGCTTCCCGGAAGGTCAGCTCGTTGAGCTGATTGTCGGCGTTGACTATCTGTTCAAGTACTGACCGGGCTTCCATATTTAAGTCAACGGAATCCTTCTGTTTGCGGTACTCGTTGAGCTTGTCTTCAGCACTATTCAGATCGCTGCGTATTTTCGGCAATTGCGAGTCAAGAAACTCAAGGCTCTTTGCGTCCTGCGCGGCCTGGCGGGCGATATTCTGTGCGAGATAGCTGTCGCTGATGCTGTTGAGAATCGCCGTAATCAGCTCCGGATCTTCGCCGACCATCGTCAGGTCGAGCATCCCGGTATCTCTGCCTCGTTCCTGGACGCTAAAGGCTTTCTGTAAATCGGTAATGGCTTTCAGACGGGTGTATCGGATGAGCGTAAATCTGGATCCGGGTTCAGCATTGATGGCCGTCACCAGAAGGGAAACCCCCTCTTTTTGCAGCGGCTTTCCCGTCTGGCCGGCAATCTCGAACCCTTCACCTGAGAGCAGATACTCATGCTTTGAAATGACTTTCAGCGTTGCGGTTGCACTCCCTGTACTGGTCATGGGCAGCTCAAATCCCGCAATTTTGATCTCCATTGGCTCACCAGCCGTGATTTTTGACATTATTTTGCCGACGATCGGCATCTGCCTCGGCATGATTTGCGTCTGAAGATTCAGCGCATCGACAGTTTGGCCAAGCAGCATGCGTGACTGCAGCAGGGTAATTTCGGGAGCTGACTGCGGCTGGCTATCGGGCAGCATCTGGCTCAGGCTGCCCAACAACACATTTCCCTGCTTTTGTTCAATCTGAATGAGCGCATTGGCCTGGTAGAGAGGCGTTGCGGATAAGGCATAAAGCAGAGCAACCAGCGTGAACAAAGCCGTGACGAAAGCAATACACTTCCAGTGTTCGGCAAGTTCAGCTAAGAGAGCAAGCAGATCGATTTCCCGGACGCTCTCCTGAGGCTTTTGGGTTGCGGTTGATGCAGAAGACATCGAGTGATTTCCTAAAGTTAACCGGTGAATTTGCTGGCCCAGGCCTGGCATGACCGCTCAATGAGCTGAAAGATATGGTCGAAGGCTTCATCGCTTTTGTGCCAGGGGTCGGGAATGTCCATTTGGTTGAACCAGTATCCAAGCAGCATGGCTTTGCTTCTCGCCTCTGGCGCAATGTGGGCGATCTGTCTTAAGTGCGCTTTTTCCATCACCAGAATCAGGTCATATCTGACGCTGAGCTCCGGCGTGAACTGGCGCCCCCGGTGCCCGTCGAGCGAGATGCCGAATTTTTTTGCCATGCGCTGAGCGTCTGCATCGGCACCGTGGTTGATCAGTGCGGCCGTCCCGGCAGAATCAATCTTTTTATGCGGTAGCAGAACCCGGAAGAACCGCTCTCCCATTGGCGAGCGGCAAATATTCCCCGTACAAACCACCAGAATTTTGCTCGGCATCGGCGTTACCAGGTGCGGAAATAGCGGGCGGTCTCGGTCAGATCGTGAACGCCGGAGATGGTGGGAACCAGCTGAGATACCACGCGATTCCACCTCACCAGCGGCGCTGAAGTGACATAAACGATGTCGTAGGGCTGAAGCTGGAATTCTGTGCTCAGCACCATGGCGGAAGCGTCCTGCGCATTGAGCTGGTAAATATTGGCGATTTTACCGTCATCCTTTTTGCTCTTCTGGCGAATTACAAATACCCCGGAAGCATCTGCCATGCTCTGGCTGATACCTTCGGCGCTGCCCAGCGCCTCCGCGAGGGTCATGCCGCTGCGGTCCATTTTCAGCGTGCTTTGTTTACCTACCTCACCCATAACAAAGACTTTGAGATCGTCATTGCGCGGCACGAAAAGGATGTCTCCGGGATAAAGCAGGTAGTTTTGCGTTAAATCACCTTTCTGGAGGAGAGCATACAGCGAAATTCGGGTATCGGTACCGTTGTGGGTGAGCACGACGTTACGCCAGTCGGCGTCGGCCGTCAGACCACCGGCGGCATTGATGGCATCCATAACCGTAAGCGGAACGTTAGTGATCGCCTGCTGGCCTGACTTTGATACTTCACCGGTAACATAAGCTTTCTGTGAACGAAACGAGGCGACGCTGACGTCTACCTGCGGGCTTTCGATAACCTTATCCAGACCACGGCTTATTTGGTCCCGAATTTCATCCAGTGATTTCCCCGCAACCTTTATTTTGCCAATGTAGGGATAAAAAATAGTGCCATCAGATTTCACCCAGCTGCCCGTATCGCTCCCGCTGCGATATTGCCCTGCAGGAGTAGTCAGCTCCGGATGGTCCCAAACGGTAACCATAAGCACATCACCCACGCCAATACGGTATTCATAACGCCCGATAAGCGATTCAAGCCCGGGGTTTTGACGCGAAATGACGGGAGCAGAGCGTAACTGCTCGATAAGCTGAGGCGACAAAGGGTAAATGCTCACCAGTTTATTAATATCGTAATGGCCTTCTGGCGTCTCTATATGTGCTTTCCCCGAGGTGCTAAGATGCTGGCCTGGAATCACCGTGCAGCCCGCGAGCAATAGCGAAAATAATACTGATACGACTTGTTTAATTCGGTATTTCTTCATCATATTCTGTCGTTACATATAGAGTGTGCTTTCATGAAGGCTGTTTCTGCGAAAGTTGAAGTAAAAAATATTATTTTTCAGTGACCTGAAGCCATAGCCAACCCTTGAGGCCATGTATTTCTTGCGATTTATTTCATGCAATGTATTGCATGCAGCGAGCGCGGCTAGAATAACCTGACAATTAGCCTTTTGCAATTAACCGTTACGGTTGAAGCATTATTAATGCATTGCAAATGGGAAACCCTATAATTCGATCTGAATTTTCACAAAGTCGCATGAATATTCCTAAATTAAAAGGGGAGGGTTATATGATGAAAGGGTAATAAGAAATTTCATCATTCGATCTGAAATTTAACGAGTTCATATGAATTTTCCTAAAAATACAGGCAGGATGAAAGGGTCATATTCATCAGTAATGATAAAATAAAAACAGCACAGATCGTTCATTCTCTTTTATTTTCAAAAAAGTTTTTTCCACTCACCATGAGATATGCATTGCGAACTTTCATGAATGATTGCACGGCTCGAAAATAAGAAATTTCCCTGCCTGTCCGATCACATATAAAGTTTTCTGAAGAAGAGCTGGCAACCACAGCCCTCTCTCAACTTTATCTCCGGGGGGAAACAGCAGGAGTGTTATTGCATATGGTTATAACCAATCTTTTTTTATTCTTTAATCATTGATTTGGTTTCTGGCAGGCTACCAGCATCACACCACCACAAAAAAGAGAGCGGTCGATGAACAAGTTTGGCCTGGGGTTAACGCTTCTGCTGGCATCCGCCGGCGTTCTGGCAAAAGATATTCAGTTACTTAACGTGTCGTACGATCCCACTCGTGAACTGTATGACAACTATAACAAGGCCTTCAGCGCCTACTGGAAACAGCAAACCGGCGACAATGTCGTCATCCGCCAGTCGCACGGCGGCTCCGGCAAGCAGGCCACGTCAGTGATCAACGGTATCGAAGCCGACGTGGTGACGCTGGCGCTGGCCTACGACGTAGACGCCATCGCCGAACGTGGCCGCATTAATAAAGACTGGCTCAAGCGCCTGCCGGATAACTCCGCGCCGTACACATCAACCATCGTATTCCTGGTGCGCAAAGGCAATCCGAAACAAATTCATGACTGGAACGATCTGGTTAAACCAGGCGTGTCGGTGATCACCCCGAATCCGAAAAGCTCCGGCGGCGCGCGCTGGAACTATCTGGCGGCATGGGGTTACGCTCTGCATCACAACAACAACGATCAGGCTAAAGCACAGGATTTCGTGAAGGCTCTGTATAAAAACGTCGAAGTGCTGGATTCCGGCGCTCGTGGCTCTACCAATACCTTCGTGGAGCGCGGGATTGGTGACGTGCTGATTGCCTGGGAAAACGAAGCGCTGCTGGCCACCAACGAGCTGGGCAAAGACAAGTTTGAAATCGTCACCCCAAGCGAATCGATTCTGGCCGAACCGACCGTTTCCGTGGTGGACAAAGTCGTTGATAAGAAAGGCACCCGCACCGTCGCAGAAGCCTATCTGAAGTATCTCTATTCGCCACAGGGCCAGGATATCGTGGCGAAAAACTACTACCGCCCGCGGGATGCAGAAGTGGCGAAGAAATACGAAAGCGAATTCCCGAAGCTGAAGCTGTTCACTATCGATCAGGAATTTGGCGGCTGGACGAAAGCGCAGAAAGAGCACTTCTCTAACGGCGGCACCTTCGATCAGATTAGTCAGCGATAATCACGTTAATAAAATCGGCCCTGCGGGGCCGTTTTTATTTGGTCATCATTTTGCGTTAACCTTTCGCTCACGAACATTCACAGGGAACGAAAATGAAGCGCATCAAGTATCTGACTCTGACAATCATTATCGTGGTAGCGGCTGCCGGAGGCTGGTACTGGCTGCATTCGGGCAATCCCAATGCGTTGCGCCATTTTGTTATTGACCAGTGCGTGCCGAACCAGCAGCAGAATCAGTCCCCCGCGCCGTGCGAAGCAGTTAATCTGCAGGGCGGCTATGTCCTGTTTAAAGACCGCAACGGCCCGCTGCAATACCTGCTAATGCCGACTTATCGTATTAACGGCACTGAAAGTCCGCTGTTGCTGAACCCGCATACGCCTAACTTCTTCTGGCAGGCCTGGCAGAACCGGCAGGTGATGAGCTCCCGCCACGGTTCACCTGTGCCCGATTCAGCGGTATCGCTGACCCTAAATTCCCGCACCGGCCGTACGCAGAATCATTTTCATATTCATATTTCTTGCCTGCGCCCGGACGTACGTGAACAGCTTAATGCCAGCATGGCCTCGATCAGCAGTCGCTGGCTGCCGCTACCCGACGGGCTGCGTAATCACCGCTATCTTGCCCGCCGCGTGACGGAAAACGAGCTGGCGCAGAAAAGTCCGTTCCTGATGCTGGCCGAAGAAGTACCGGAAGCCCGCGACCATATGGGCCGCTTCGCGCTGGCTATGGCGCAGCAGAATGACGGTACGTTCGTCCTGCTGGCAACGGAACGCAATCTGCTGACCTTAAACCGCGCCTCTGCGGAGGAAATTCAGGATCATCGCTGCACGATTCTGCAATAACCCCCTCATTTCTGGCGTTTACCTCTCTCTCCTGTCGTCGTAGACTTGCTGAAAAAAACGACAGGAGACAGGTATGTCGCTCTGGCTATCCCACCCGCTTTTTCTGCCTTCGCTGATTGTTGGCGTCACGATCGTGCTCTGGGCAACGTCGCTTCTGCCAGAATTCATCACCGCATTGCTGTTTTTTACCGTGGCGATGGCGGCCAAAATCGCCCCACCGGACGTTATCTTTGGCGGCTTCGCCTCTTCGGCATTCTGGCTGGTGTTCAGCGGATTTGTACTCGGCATCGCCATCCGCAAAACGGGCCTTGCCGACCGCGCTGCGCGCGCGCTTTCGGCGAAGCTAACGGATTCATGGTTTCACATGGTGGCAAGCGTGGTGCTGCTCAGCTATGCGCTGGCGTTCGTAATGCCCTCGAACATGGGACGCATTGCGTTACTGATGCCGATTGTGGCGGCGATGGCATCACGAGCAGGTATAGCGGAAGGAAGTCGCGCCTGGTATGGCCTGGCGCTGGCCGTGGGATTCGGCACCTTTCAGCTCTCCGCCACCATTTTACCGGCCAACGTTCCAAACCTGGTGATGAGCGGCGCGGCAGAGGGCGCATATGGCATTCATCTGAACTATCTGCCTTATCTGCTGCTGCACACGCCGGTACTTGGCTGGCTGAAAGGCGCGCTGCTGGTGGCGCTGATTTGCTGGCTGTTCCCCGGTAAACCACATCCTCCGGGCGATGTCACTCCACCAGCGCCGATGAGCGCGGCAGAGAAGCGCCTGTCGTGGCTGTTGGCCGTCGTGCTGGGGCTATGGGTTAGCGAAAGCTGGCACGGCATTGGCCCGGCGTGGACGGGCTTAGCGGCGGCCTGCGTAACGCTTCTGCCACGGGTGGGCTTCATCAGCGGTGAAGAGTTTGCAGCGGGTGTGAATATCCGAACCTGTATTTACGTGGCGGGCATCCTGGGACTCGCCATCACCGTGACGCAAACCGGCATTGGTGGTGCAGTCGGTAAGGCGCTGTTGCAGGTGATGCCGCTCGATGCACAACGCCCGTTTACCAGTTTCCTGGCGCTGACCGGCATCACTACCGCGCTGAACTTCATTATGACCGCCAACGGCGTACCGGCGCTCTACACCACCTTTGCGCAAAGCTTTGCCGATGCGACGGGCTTTCCTCTGCTCAGCGTCATCATGATTCAGGTGTTGGGGTACTCCACGCCGCTGTTGCCCTATCAGGCGTCGCCGATTGTGGTCGCGATGGCGTTGGGAAAAGTGCCGGCCAGGGCCGGAATGCTGCTGTGTCTGACGCTGGCGGTGGCGAGCTATCTACTGCTGGTGCCGCTGGATTATGCGTGGTATCAGGTGCTGGGGAAACTATAAAAAAACCCGGAAGCGCAGGCGCTGTCCGGGTTTTATTCGCATGGCGGGAAATTAAGCCTGTTTAGCGGCTTCTGCTGCTTTCACGATCACCGCGAAAGCGTCTGCTTTCAGGGAAGCACCGCCAACCAGCGCGCCATCGATGTCCGGCTGGGTGAACAGTTCAGCGGCGTTAGCTGCGTTCACGGAACCGCCGTACTGAATGATAACCTGCTCAGCCACTTTCGCGTCGGCTTTAGCAATGTGCTCACGGATGAATTTGTGAACGGCCTGAGCCTGCGCTGGGGTCGCAGATTTGCCGGTACCGATCGCCCAAACTGGTTCGTAAGCGATAACCACGCCTTCAAAAGCGGCTGCGCCCTGGGTTTTCAGAACGGCATCGATCTGACGTGCGCAAACTTCTTCAGTTTTGCCCGCTTCGTTTTCTGCTTCGGTTTCACCGATGCACAGAACCGGGATCAGGCCCTGCTCTTTCAGCACGGCGAATTTTTTGGCGATCAGCTCGTCGGATTCTTTGTGATAGGTACGACGCTCAGAGTGGCCGATGATGATGTATTTCGCGCCGATATCTTTGAGCATTTCTGCGGAGGTTTCACCGGTGAATGCGCCGGACAGGTTCAGGTCAACGTTCTGCGCGCCCAGGTTGATATGGCTGCCGCCAGCGGCCTGTTTTGCCAGGTCGATGTACATTTCTGGTGGGGCGATAGCTACGTCACAGCCGGTCACGCCGGTCAGCTCTTTACGCAGGTTCGCAACCAGCTCGTTTACCATATGGCGGCTGCCGTTCAGTTTCCAGTTACCCATCACTAAAGGATGTCGCATTTGAATTCTCCACGCTTTGAAAAGCGAATAAAGGAAGATGGCCGCCCGTAAGGCGCGGCATGGTCTGTGAAACAGTATAGAGATTCGGCGCTGGAAAGGCTTTGCTTTTTGTCATTTATTGTTGTTTTCCAGCGTCTCAGATAGCGCCAGCTTAATCGGTTCAACAGCGAAGGTCAGCCCCTTTTCACCGTTATCTGCCACCACATAGCGCAGTGCACCCTCACTGACGGTGTAATAGCTTTTGCTCTTACCCGCCACCAGCAGCTTTTGCAGTTTCTGCAGGCTCTGCGCTTTGGTAATGGCCGGGGTAAACACCCGCAGAACTGCGCTCATATACTCCTGCGCCTTCGCTTTGGCGGCCTTCTGCTCCGGCCCCTGAATGGGCAGCCAGGTTATCTGCATTGATTTGATTTTCAGCGTGCCACGCTCAAGCGCGGTGGAAGCGTAAAGGTTTTCATTGATTTTGCTGGCGGCGCGGGTCAGCGTCAGCTGGTCGCGGTTGGTGGTGATGGAGCGAAATTCGTTCAGCGGCAGCGTGGGATTGTCGGCGTTAAATTTCTCGCGGAACTGGCTGATGGAGAGATCAAACGTTGGCGAGCCTGTCAGCAAATAAGGCGCGGTGGTGGCGTCTGTAGTTTCAGCCGAAAGCACAAATGGGCTGACCACAAGCGCAGTCAGCCCAAGAAAACACACCATCAGCCATTTTGTCATGTCTGTTACCTAAGATTGTTATACGACGACGATTAAAACGGTAAACTGCCCCGCTTGTCAAAAAGAGACCACTTCAGGGTAAACTACGCGACATGATGACAATTAGGAATTTTCCATGACCCTGCAGCAATGGTTATTTTCAATTAACGGGCGCATCGGGCGCCGCGACTTCTGGATGTGGATGGGCATTTGGGTACTGGCGATGATTGTGCTGTTTACCCTGGCAGGAAACGGCTGGCTGAATCTGCAAACCGCCGCCTTTGCGCTGGTGTGCCTGCTCTGGCCCACGGCGGCCGTGACCGTAAAACGCCTGCACGACCGGGGCCGCTCGGGCATTTGGGCGCTGCTAATGATTCTGGCGTGGATGCTGCTGGCCGGAAACTGGTCCGTTCTGCCGGGCGTCTGGTCGTGGGCCGTCGGGCGGCTGCTCCCGACGATTATCATGGTCATGATGCTGATTGACCTGGGCGCGTTCGTTGGCACCCAGGGAGAAAACAAGTACGGCAAAGAGACGCTGGACGTCAAATACCGCTGATCACCAGTAGTGTTCAGCGGTCATATGGCCCGGTCGGCGGCGTAAATGTTTGGCCATCTGCCGGGAATCTTTCAGTAACTGCTGCGTATCACGCACCATCTGCGGGTTGCCACACAGCATCACATGGCTGTTTTCCGTGGTCATCGTCAGACCGGCTGCCGCTTCCAGTTCCCCGCTTTCAATCAGCGCTGGCACTCGGCCCGTCAGCGAACCTGGTACGCTTTCGCGGCTCACGACGGTTTGAATCCTCAGTTTCCCTTCGTAGCGCTTTTGCAGCTCCAGCATCAGCGGCAGGTAGCTTAAATCGGCGGCGTAACGCACGGCGTGAACCAGCACGAGGTTTTTAAAGCGCGCCAGATCTTTACCTTCCTGCAAAATCGACAAATATGGCCCAAGCGCGGTGCCGGTTGCCAGCATCCAGAGCGTCTCGCAGTCCGGCACTTCGTCCAGAACGAAGAAGCCGGCAGCTTCGCTGACCACCTGCACCTCATCACCCGGCTTCAGCGCCGCAAGGCGCGGGCTCAGTTTGCCTTCAGGGACGGTGACCAGGTAAAACTCAAGATCGGGATTATTCGGCGCATTGACGTAAGAATAGGCGCGCTGGACGCGCTCGCCGTCGATTTCCAGCCCAAGCTTGGTGAACTGGCCGGCCGTAAAAGGATGAACAGGGGCATGCACGGTGAGGCTGAACAGGGCATCCGTCCAGTACTCAACTTTGGTAACTTTACCTGTAACCCAATCCGCCATGATCTTCTCCTCGCTGCGTTGATGTGCCTATCTTCGCCAGGCGAGAGGAAGATTTCCAGCCCTTAACCGGCTGGAAAGCTCTTGTGGACAAATGTATTACAGGATGTGGCGCTGAATTTCCGGGTCTTTACGGTCCAGATAATGAATGGACTGAATCCGGCGAATGGTACGTGACTTACCGCGAATCATCAGGGTTTCAGTGGTGGCGATATTGCCTTTGCGGGTAATGCCGTCAAGCAGATCGCCTTTGGTGATCCCGGTGGCGGAGAAAATCACGTTATCGCTCTTCGCCATTTCATCCAGCCGCAGCACTTTCCCGGCTTCGATGCCCATCGCCGCACAGCGCTCAAGCTCATTCTCACCAATGCGACGGTTCTCCGGCGTATCGCCTTTGACATCATGGCGCGCCAGCAGACGCCCTTGCATATCGCCATCCAGCGCGCGGATAACCGCAGCGGAAACAACGCCTTCCGGCGCGCCGCCGATGCCATAAAGTACGTCCACTTCGCTGTCCGGCATACAGGTGAGAATAGAGGCCGCCACGTCGCCATCAGGAATAGCGAAGACGCGCACGCCAAGCTTTTGCATATCGGCAATGACCCGATCGTGGCGCGGTTTAGCAAGAATGGTGACGGTAAGCTCAGTCAGAGGCTTATTCAGCGCCTTAGCAACGTTGCGCAGGTTCTCTTCCAGCGGCAAATTCAGGTCGATAGCGCCTTTCGCGCCCGGACCAACAATCAGCTTTTCCATGTACATATCCGGCGCGTTCAGGAAGCAGCCTTTGTCACCCACCGCCAGCACGGCCAGCGCATTCGCCTGGCCCATTGCCGTCATGCGGGTGCCTTCAATGGGATCCACTGCGATATCCACCGCATCACCATTGCCGGTGCCAACCTGCTCGCCGATAAACAACATCGGTGCTTCATCAATTTCGCCTTCGCCAATGACGATGGTACCGTCGATATTGACCTTGTTCAGCATGATGCGCATCGCGTTTACCGCAGCGCCGTCGGCGGTGTTTTTGTCACCACGGCCCAGCCATTTGTAACCCGCAAGCGCTGCGGCCTCGGTCACACGCGAAAATTCGATGGCAAGTTCTCGTCTCATAACGTACTCATTGTGGAAGATAAAATTGCGCGCAGCCGCAGGGCTACGCGTTGGAATAGCGTTCGGTTTCCGGCATCCAGCGCTCGATAAGCGCCTGCGCCTGCTGCGGGTATTTTTCGTGAATATGGCGGGCTATGCGCTGAACGTCCGGGATCATCGCCTGATCGCGCAGCAAATCCGCGACCTTAAATTCCGCCGCCCCCGTCTGGCGGGTTCCAAGGAGTTCGCCGGGACCACGAATTTCCAGATCCTTTTGCGCAATCACAAAGCCGTCATTGCTGTCACGAAGCACCTGCAGGCGCTTTTGTGCCGTTTTCGACAGCGGTGCTTTATAGAGTAGTACACAGTGGGAAGCAACGGCCCCGCGCCCAACGCGCCCGCGCAGCTGATGTAGCTGTGCCAGACCCAGACGCTCCGGGTTTTCGATGATCATCAGGCTGGCGTTGGGTACGTCCACGCCCACTTCAATCACCGTCGTCGCGATAAGCAAATGCAGTTCCCCCCGCTTAAACGCCTGCATGACTGCCTGCTTCTCGGCGGGCTTCATTCGACCGTGAACGAGGCCGATATTCAGCTCCGGCAAGGCGATTTTCAGCTCTTCCCAGGTGGCTTCTGCCGCCTGCGCTTCCAGTAATTCCGACTCTTCAATCAGCGTACATACCCAGTATGCTTGGCGGCCTTCATGCGTGCAGGCGTTACGCACGCGATCGATAATTTCGTGACGCCGCGTATCGCCAATGGCCACTGTCGTAACCGGCGTTCTTCCCGGCGGCAGTTCGTCGATAACGGACGTGTCGAGATCGGCATACGCGGTCATTGCCAGCGTGCGGGGGATGGGCGTGGCGGTCATGATCAGCTGGTGCGGATGGAAGCCCTGCTGCTGTCCTTTTTCCCACAGCGCCAGGCGCTGATGGACGCCGAAGCGGTGCTGTTCGTCGATGATGACCAGCGCCAGGCCGTTAAACTGTACCTGTTCCTGGAAAATGGCGTGCGTACCAACCACCATCTGTACCTGACCGCTGGCGATGGCCTCCTGCTGGGCCTGGCGCGCTTTTCCTTTCTGCTTCCCGGCAAGCCAGCCCACTTCAATGCCAAGCGGCGCAAACCAGCTGCGGAAGTTATTGGCATGCTGTTCGGCCAGCAGTTCCGTCGGAGCCATCAGCCCGACCTGCTTACCGTGCGCAATGGCGCGCAAAGCGGCAAGGGCTGCGACCAGCGTTTTCCCGGAACCCACGTCGCCCTGAACCAGGCGCATCATCGGAATGTCCTTTGCCATGTCTTTTTCGATTTCAGCCACCACGCGTGCCTGTGCACCCGTAGGCTTGAACGGCAGTGCCGCAAGCAGGCCGTTTTTCAGTTCATCTTTCGCACCCAGCGGCTCAGCATGATAGCGCTGAGCACCTGCACGCAGGGCAAGCATGCTGAGATTGTGTGCTAACAACTCTTCCATTATCAGGCGGCGCTGCGCCGGGTGCTGACCGCTGTCTAAATCCGCAAGCTGTAACGTTGGCGGTGGGCGGTGCAAGGTACGCAGGGCTTCCGGCAGGCTCATCAGCCCTTGTGCCAGTTCAGGGGGTAACAATTCGGAGATAGCGCAGGTGTCGAGCAAATCGAGCGCCTGATCGGTCAGTTTGCGCAACGTGGCCTGACGCACGCCTTCGGTCGTCGGGTAGGCGGGCGTCAGCGTTTCCTGTAACTCTGGCTCGCTCATGTCACCCTGAACCCGATATTCCGGGTGGATCATTTCCGCGCCATACTTCCCGCGTTTAGCTTCACCATAGGCCAGCACGCGTCGGCCCGTAGCGAGGCTGTTTTTCATCGCCGCATTGAAGTTAAAGAAGCGCATGGTGAGGATGCCTGTGCCATCACTAATCTGGCACGTCATCATCCGGCGGCCACCGAAGGTGATGTTGCAGTTCAGGACTTCGCCTTCTACGGTGGCGTAAATGCCGGGCAGAAGGTCGTTGATTGGGTAGAGATGGGTTCGGTCTTCGTAGCGCAGCGGCAGGTGTAGCAGCAAATCCTGCACGTTATGCAGGCCGATTTTAGCCAGTTTGCTGGTCTGCGCCGCGCCAACGCCCGTGAGCGCACTTAGCGGCACAGCATCCAGCAGACGGCCCTTCATGGCTTACTTCGCCGCCTGCATGGTGGCCCACCAGGCTTCATCCGCCTCGATTTCGCCACGTTCGTTGACGGGTGGATAAGGCAACTGCTTACGCCGGGCGACATGCGCCAGAACCGGATAACCGCCCTCAAACAGCAGACGCTGCTGTTCATCGACGGGCAACGTGCTCTCTTCGCGTTGATACATTCCGGCGTTCTGCCGCTGGCGCTGGGCTTCGTAAAGAATAAGCGCAGAAGCCACGGAGACGTTCAGCGACTGTACCATGCCGGTCATCGGGATAATGATGTCCTGGTCTGCCAGATCCAGCGCCTCCTGAGTGATGCCGGTTTTTTCCTGCCCCATCAAAATGCAGGTCGGACGCGTGTAGTCGATATCGCGAAAATCAACGGCTTTATCAGAGAGATGAGTGGCAAGAATTTGCATGCCGCGGCCTTTAAGGATGGCGACGGCTTCGCCGATGGTTGGATGCGTTTTAACCTGGACCCAGCTGTTACTGCCCGCAGCCGTGGAGGCCATGGTGCGCATGCCACCTTTTGGCCAGACAGCGTGAACTTCGTGCACGCCTACGGCATCTGCCGTGCGGACAATTGCCGAGACGTTGTGAGGCTTATGAACTTCTTCCATGCAGACCGTCAGGTCAGGCTGACGCCTGGCGAGCATCTCACAGATACGCGCGTAACGCTGTGAATTCATAACACTAGTTTCTGTTACGGGTGACTTTAATCACATCCGGCATAACGCGAATTTTGCGCATGATGTTGGCCAGATGAACGCGATCGCGTGCCGTCAGACGAATAAAGGCACTGTAGACACGGCCATCTTTCTCTTCCGTATTCAGGCTCTGAATATTCGATGAGGCGGTGTTGATCGCGGCGGTCAGGTTCGCCAGCGCACCCTGATGGTTGAACATATCCACCTTAATTTCGGTGATAAATTCCTGTTCGGTTTCTTTATCCCACTCCACGGCCATGAATTTTTCGGGCTCTTTCTGGTAACCGCGAATATTTCGGCACGACTCGTGATGGATAACCAGCCCTTTACCCGGGCTGACGTGGGCGATGATCGGATCGCCAGGAATTGGGCGACAGCATTTAGCGAAGGTGATCAGCACACCGTCTGCGCCTTTGATGGGCAGATGACCGTGACCAGAAGGCACCGGAGGCTGTGCTGCACCGGCTTCACCCTGCTGAAGGTTTTTCGCCACCACCACGCTCATTGCGTTGCCAAGACCAATTTCGGCCAGCAGATCGTCAAGCGTGGCAAGCTTCATGCGCACCAGCTCACGGTGGATGTTTTCCTGAGGAATTTCAGCCAGTTTTCGGCTTCCGCCCAGTGCATGATTCAGCAGGCGACGGCCAAGACTCACGGAGTCATCGCGCTTCAGGTTTTTCAGCAATTGGCGAATACGAGCACGCGCTTTGGAGCTGACAACAAAGTTCAGCCACGCGGCATTCGGACGGGCACCAGGTGCGGTAATGATTTCTACCGTTTGCCCGCTGGTCAGCGGCTGCGACAGCGGATAAGGCTGCCTGTCGACGCGTGCGCCCACGCAGGCATGGCCGATATCGGTATGCACGGCGTAGGCGAAGTCGACGGGGGTTGCGCCCGCGGGAAGTTCGACAATGCGGCCTTCCGGGGTGAAAACATAAATCTCATCCGGGAAGAGATCAGATTTTACGCTCTCAATAAATTCAAACGAGCTACCGGCACTCTGCTGGAGTTCGAGCAGGCTCTGCATCCAGCGCTGGGCACGGATTTGCGCCGTGGTGCTGCTTTCGCCGTTCTCTTTGTAAGCCCAGTGTGCAGCCACACCCATTTCCGCCATTACGTCCATGTCTTCGGTGCGAATCTGCACTTCAACAGGCACGCCGTGCGGACCAATCATGGAGGTGTGCAAAGATTGATAGCCGTTCGCTTTCGGAATGGCGATGTAGTCTTTCACTCGCCCTGGACGCGGCTTGTAAAGGCTGTGCATCTGCCCGAGCACGCGATAGCAGGTGTCGACATCATGAACGATGACGCGGAACGCGTAGATGTCCATGATCGAGTGAAAACGCTGCTCTTTGAGCACCATTTTGCAGTAGATGGAGTAAAGATGTTTTTCCCGACCGCTGACGCGGCTTGGAATGCCCGCTTCCTGCAGACGACCGTCAATTTCAGAGAGGATCTTCTGAATCATCTCTTTACGGTTGCCCCGCGCGGCTTTTACCACTTCTTTAATGACGCGATAGCGGTTCGGGTACAGCGCTTCAAAACCCAGCTCTTCGAGCTCAGTTTTGATGTGGTGAATACCTAAACGGTGCGCCAGCGGGCTATAAATTTCCAGCGTTTCACGGGCAATGCGGCGACGTTTATCCGGGCGAAGCGAGCCCAGCGTGCGCATGTTGTGGGTACGGTCAGCAAGTTTGATGAGAATGACGCGGATATCCTGCACCATCGCCATAATCATCTTGCGGAAGTTTTCGGCCTGCGCCTCTTTCTTGTCGCGGAACTTGAGCTTATCAAGCTTCGACACCCCTTCCACCAGCTCGGCAACGCTTTTGCCAAACAGCTGTTCCATGTCCTGATAGGTGGCGGGGGTATCTTCGATCACATCATGCAGAAGCGCAGCCATCAGCGTTTCGTAGTCGAGTTTCATCTCGGCCAGAATGCAGGCAACAGCAACCGGGTGCGTGATATAGGGTTCACCGCTTGAACGTGCCTGTCCCTCGTGGGCATCACGTGCAACGAGGTACGCCTGCTGGAGACGCTTAATCTGGTCTTCCGGCAGGTAAGATTGAATCAGCTGATTCAGGCTCTCAAACAGATACAAGGGCGACCCGCAGAGTTAATTAACGACGACCTTCAGCAATGGCGGTAACGGCCTGCAGTTCTGCGGCTTCCTGCTCTTGCTGCTCCTGGCGCTCGCGCACGTCGAGGATCTGGTTGTTGATCAGACCTTCTTCGATTTCGCGCAAAGCGATAACGGTAGTTTTGTCGTTTTCTTCCGCAACCAGCGGATCTTTACCGCCTACCTGCATCTGACGAGCGCGACGCGCGGCGACCAGTACCAGGTCAAAACGGTTACCAATTTTCTCTACAGCGTCCTGAACAGTTACGCGTGCCATATTTCAAAAGCTCCACAGGTGACGAAATGACTGGGCATGATACTGAATGTGGGTTCAGTCTGCCAATAGTTTGCTGATTAAAGCGTCATGGCGCTGCATTTGGCGGCGCATGCGCAGACGTTCAGCCCGAATGATGGTTTTCAAATCGCCGAGGGCGGTATCAAAATCATCGTTCACAATCAGGTAGTTGTACTCGGCGTAGTGGCTCATTTCGGCAACGGCCTGCGCCATACGTTTAGCGATGACTTCTTCGCTGTCCTGGCCACGGCCGCGCAAACGACGGTCGAGCTCCTCTTTCGAGGGCGGCAGAATAAAGATGCTGCGCGATTCCGGCATGGCTTTGCGGATTTGCTGCGCGCCCTGCCAGTCGATGTCGAGAAACACATCTACACCGGTTTTCAGCACCTGCTCGATGGTTTCACGAGAGGTGCCGTAATAATTTCCAAAAACTTCCGCATGCTCAAGAAACGCATCCCGGCCAATCATCGTTTTGAATTCGGCATGATCGACAAAGAAATAGTGTTCACCGTGCACTTCACCCGGACGCGGCGCGCGCGTGGTGTGTGAAACAGAAACCTGGGTGTCATACAACGGTTGGGTTTTCAGCAATGCCTGAATCAGGCTGGATTTACCCGCGCCACTAGGGGCAGAAACAATATAAAGCGTGCCTTGAGCCATGAGAGTCTTGTGTATGTGAGTCGAAAGAAAGTCTACATACGAGCCTATTATACACGTCGCCGCTGCGTGACGTAGCCTTTGTCACACTTTTTGCGTCAGTTTCTTCCCTTTTGCGTACTGCTTTCCCGATTTTTTGCTGAGTTACCGCAACAAACGCTTTTCCTCTGAAGACGCTTCGCAATCCCCAAAAAGCCGCCTCGCAGACGATTCATCTTCACGTTACAACCTCTCCCAATTAAGCAGGAGAAGCGAAATGACAGGGATAAGAAGGATTTTTGCGGCATTGCTGGCATGTCAGGCGTTTTCAGTCCAAGCCGATTGTCCTGAATGGCCTGAAGCCAGAGCCGCCAAGGAAATTGCCAGACTGCAAAAGCAGACAGATACCTGGAATATGGCCTACTGGCAATCCGGGAGCAGCGGCGTCAGTGATGATGAATTCGATCAGTTGAAAGAACAGCTAAAAGCCTGGCAGCGCTGCTTTGGCCAGGATGTTACGGAACCGCCTATCCCGGCACTTAATGGATCAACCCTGCACCCGGTGGCACACACGGGAGTTCGTAAATTCAAAGACCGTCAGGCGCTGGCGCAGTGGATGGCAGGAAAAACGGATTTGTGGGTGCAACCCAAAGTAGACGGCGTGGCCGTCACTTTAGTTTACCGGGACGGGAATCTGATGCAGGCGATCAGCCGCGGAAATGGCCTCTCCGGAGAAAACTGGACGGCAAAAGTGAAGCGCATTCCCGCAGTACCAAAACGCGTTGAGGGCCTGCTGACCAACAGTGTCCTGCAGGGTGAGCTTTTTCTTCAGGAACAAGGACATATTCAAAAGCAGATGGGCGGCATGAACGCACGAGCAAAAGTCGCGGGGGCTTTACTGCGTAAAGCCGACTCAGAAATGCTGGCCTCGCTCGGGTTATTTGTCTGGGGTTGGCCAGACGGCCCGGCAGCCTTTCCTCAAAAACTGGCCTTATTGCAAAAGGCTGGCTTTCCTCTGGCGGCGCAGTACTCCCTCCCAGTGAACAGCCCTTCAGATGTCGAAGAACAGCGACAGCGCTGGTTCACTACGCCTTTACCATTCGCAACGGATGGCGTGGTCATACGTTCGGCCAGCGAGCCGGAGAGTAAATACTGGCAGCCGGGAGAGGGAACCTGGGTTGCAGCATGGAAATATCCTCCCGCCACGCAGATTGCCGAAGTGAAGTCGATTGAGTTCGCCGTTGGGCGAACCGGTAAGATAGCCGTCGTGGCTCTGCTTGAGCCTGTCATGCTGGATGATAAGCAGGTTCGCCGGGTCAATGTGGGTTCGATCAGGCGCTGGCAAGAGCTGGATATTGTCCCGGGCGACAGGCTGAACATCAGCCTCGCCGGTCAGGGCATTCCGCGCATTGATGATGTCGCCTGGAGAAGCACAAAGAGAGTCAAACCCGAACCGCCACAAGTTTCCTATAACACGCTGAGCTGCTACCGGGCTTCTCCTGCATGCCAGCCTCAGTTTCTGTCCCGGCTGATGTGGGCAGGTCAGCAGCTGCATATAAATGGCGTTGGCGAAGCACTGTGGCGGCAGCTTATGCGAACACACCGCTTAGAACATCTTTTTTCCTGGATGACGCTAAGCGAAACGGAGCTGCGGCAAACGCCAGGCATTTCGCCAGAAAGAGCGAACCTGTTGTGGCATAAGTTTGATCTTGTAAAACAGCAGCCGTTTATTCAGTGGTTAAAGGCGCTGGCGATACCGCTGAATCAAAAAGCATTTCCTGCGCTGTCGGCGAAGCGCTGGTCGCAGGTTCTGAGAATGTCAGAGCAGGAGTGGCAAACCCTGCCTGGAATGGGCAAAGCAAAAACCAGCCAACTGCTACGTTGGCTGGCCAATCCGCAGATTCGCGAGCTTGGGGGATGGCTGGCAGCACAAGGCGTGCCGGGCTTCCAGGATCAGTGAGCGCTGTGCTTGTAGTGAAAGACAGGCAGACCCAGCTTCAGGCGAAGCGCCAGCATACGCATCGTGAAACCAAACAGCAGTGTGGCAATCACCACAACATCATGGCTGCTGACGTAATGCTGTAAAGCGATGTAGAGCACTGCTGAAGCGAAAGAGACGCCGGCATACAGCTCTTTCTGGAAGACCAGCGGGATACGCTTACAGAACATGTCTAGCAGCACGCCGCCAAAGACGCCGGTAACGACCGCAGCGATAGAGGCGATAATCGGGCCTTCACCCATATCCAGCGCAATCTGCGCACCGATAATGGAGAACACGACCAGGCCCAGAGCATCCAGAACCAGAAACAGGCGGCGCAGATGAGGCATCACCGGAGCAACAATGGTAGTAACAACAGCGGCGACAGCGACGATCACGACATACTCAGGGTTCTTCACCCAGCCCAGTGGATAGTGACCGAGCAGAATGTCACGAACGGAGCCACCGCCCAGCGCAGTGGCAGTCGCAATAATGATGACGCCAAAGGTGTCCATCCGGCGGCGTCCGGCGGCCAGCGCACCGGTCATCGCTTCGGCGGTGATACCAATTAAGTAGAGAATATGTAGCAGCATGCTTGCCCCCGTCACAGATGGCGGCAGAGTAGCGATTTGTGCGGAAGATCACGATTGAGATTTTCTAAGGCAAAGAAAAATAAATTAGTTTTTCTAATTCATTAATCATCATTTCGTAGGCATTGAGCGATCATAAACTCAATATAAGGATTAGAAAAATTATCGTTCATATCGAATATTAAAGGAGAAATGACGATGAATATCTCTGCGGCGCTAAAAGCACTGGCTGTAAGCATCCCTGCAAAACG